>JANLRG010000083.1:0-1545 GCA_031361545.1 Bacteroidota bacterium | reverse complement strand
GCCAAATAATATTCTGATTTTTCAAATGTACCACATTTGAAAAATCAGAATATTATTTGGCAGTGAAAAGATTTTAGAGAAAATATGCTCAATAAAGGTTAGAAATGGCTTTGCAAGCTTACTCAAAAATGCGCTAAGTAGTAATATTTAAATAACCGCTGCTAAAATTCTTTAAATTGAATTTGATAGGATATTCCAAAATTGTCTAAAATGTGCTCTAATTTAGTAGTCAAATGCTTCCAAGATTGATAGTCTTGGGGCAATAACCATTCATATTTACATTTTCGCCAGAATGTTTCAATTCTGTTTAAATGAGGGCTATAAGTAGGTAAATAAAAAATTTCTACCCCTAATTCTGCCCATTGGGGTATTTTGGCTTTAAATTCTTCGGCATGATGTATTGTCGCATTGTCTATTTTAATAACAGCTCTGGGTGAACGTTTTGAACTATTGGCAAAATCGTCAATACAACTAATAACAAATGTAGATTTGATGCTGCCTTTTGTTTTATGTGCAAATAGCTGATTATCACTACTCATAATGCCGAATACATTCCACCGTTGTCCACGTTGCGATGGAATTGAGAGTGGTTCGTCTTTGCACTGCCAACCATAAGGTATGCAAGGCGTTTCATTAAAACCACTTTCATCTGCATAATAAATAGTGAGAAATTTCCTCTTTTCTAAGCGAATGAGTTCTGTTATTTCATCCAATTTGCGATTATACTCTGCTTCATCGGGTGATTTTTTTAGTCTTTTACGGATACGGCGATAGCTGTAACCCAATTTTTTTAGAAATTTTATTAGAACAGCTTTACTTACTTTTTGACCGATGTAGGTGCTGATGCCTTCTAAAATACTCAACACTTTAAGCGGTTGTTCTTTTACTTTTTTTTAACCTCCGCTATCAAACTTTCGTTTTTAGTATTTAATGTGGGTTTTAAGCCTCGACCAAGTTGTATGTCTAAACCACAAAGTCCTTGCTGTTCCCATTTATCGAACCAATGACGAATCGTTTCGCAGCGTTTTTCAAGTAAAAACGCAATCTGAGGGACTTTATGACCCTTGTTGCTAAAGTCTATAGCTCGGCAACGTTCACGAAAATGGTGCGTTTTTCCATTTTTAATGCCATTGACGATAGCCAAATTATCAGAATCAGATAAAATTATGTAACGATAGGATTTCATAACCCAAATTTAATTCTTTTCACCATTTAGCAGTGTTTATTTGTAATTTACTACTTATCAGAGACACAACCGTCAATTTTACAGGCAAATCCAAGCGAGCGATTGCAGTAAACGGACAAATTCCAATGCCGACACTCACTTTTACTGAGAGGGATACGGCTGAGATTTATGTCCATAATGAATTGAACGAATCAACGTCTTTGCATTGGCATGGCTTATTTTTGCCAAATCAATACGATGGTGTACCTAATCTTACCCAAATGCCTATTGAACCACACACTACGCATTTGTATAAATTTCCAATTATCCAGCATGGTACGCATTGGTATCACAGTCATTCGGGTTTGCAGGAGCAGATT
>JANLRG010000910.1:0-1198 GCA_031361545.1 Bacteroidota bacterium | reverse complement strand
CATCTGGAAAATTTTCGGGAGAAGTGGAAGGATTTGTCACCAACCATTTACCATTGGGGTGTGGTTTTAAAAAATCCATAAAAAATTGGACAGAACCTTCTATCAATGGATAGGTTTCACTTAAAAAAACAGTATCCTTCGTGTATTGATAATGCTCCCAAAGGTGGGTGCAAAGCCAAGCACCCCCCACAGTAAAAGTGCCCCAGGTCGGTCCATCCATCGGTGCAGCCACGCGCCAAATATCCGTATTTTGATGAAAAACCCAGCCTTTTGCTCCATAATGCTCACGGGCAACTTGCGTGCCTTGGTCGGTGATGTCTTTTATCAAATGCACCAAAGGTTCGACACATTCAGACAAATTGCTACTTTCCGCAGGCCAATAATTCATTTGCGTATTGATATTGGTGGTGTATTTTGAATCCCATGCAGGGTTCATATCATCGTTCCATATACCTTGTAAATTGGCAGCTTCAGTACCTGCACGGGAAGAAGCAATCATTAAATATCTGCCGAATTGATAACTCAAAGCCGACAAAGAAGGGTCTGGACTTGTCTGTATTTTCTCAATGCGTTCAGGCGTCGATAAGTAGGAATTTTGTGTGATTGGCAATTGAAGTGACACACGGTCAAAATACTTTTTATAGTCAATCAAAGCCGCATTTAAAATGGTATTATACGATTTGCCTTCTATTTGTTTTAAATAATCGGCTACTCTTTGGTGTTGGTTGGCACTCACGTCTTTGTAATTCACAAAGTTGGTGGCGGCTGCAAAATACAAAGTAACCGCATTAGCATTTTCGATGATTAAATCAACCCCGTCAGTATGCATAGTGCCGCCTTCGGGTACGGCTTTTAGGCGGGCTTCATATCTCAATTTGCCTTCTACACCCATATAATCAGCCGATTTTCCCGTTAAAACTAAGTTGTTAGAACCATCAGCATCCATTCTAAAATAGTCTGTTCCGTAATTGGAATGGGCTTGATTTCTAACCCCACGAAGATTGGCTTTAAATGAAATCCTGTTTGGTTTACTCGCTGTCATTCGGACAACAATGACTTGATCTGGGGCGGAAGCAAACACTTCTCGTTGATAAATAATATCCTTTGCGCTATATGAAACGCCTGAAATGCCCGTTTCAAGGTCGAGCCAGCGTTTGTAATCGATAATAGAATCTTGATTGTTGAAAAATAAATGCAC
>JANLRG010000887.1:0-2191 GCA_031361545.1 Bacteroidota bacterium | reverse complement strand
AAAAAGATTTAAAAGATAGTATGAAGTCTTATTCTAAAATGGAAGGTGTTATTACTGCTTTTCTATATTTCAAAGGAGAAGAATTTAAAAGGCTTGATGATGGTAAAAATAAGTAGAAATCTATACACTGAGTTAGAAGCTCTAACTTTTAGAATTGATAACAATTCTGCATCGCTTGACGATTATAAACGATATGAATTGCTTTTAGTAAACGCAGGTTTACCAAAGCAGTATATGTATGATTATCTTCGAAGGGCTGGTTTTTCTAATTGGGACGATTTTGTAAAAGCAAGGAAAGTTAAAGAAAAAACACATCAAGAAAATATTGAGTCCACTGTTGTAGGAGGAATAATAGGATTAGGACTCGGATTGTTATTAGCTGGTTTTTTAGAAAAAAAGAGTATATAATCTTAAAATTAGCCTTACTTTTGTCAGCTAATTTTATTAAAATGGGCATCAAGATGCATACCAAGTGCTTTTTGATGCCCTATTAAGTTTGTATAATATGAGCGAATATCAATACTATGAATTCCGAACCGTCAATAGAACTTTGACGCGAGAAGAAGTTAAGAAAGTGGATTCATGGTCGAGCAGAGGCAATGTAACCTCTACTTCGGCTACTTTTACTTACAATTTTGGGGATTTCAAACATGATCCCAAGCGATGTTTATTGGCGCATTTTGATATGATGCTATATTATGCAAATTATGGTTGTCGTCGGATGATGTTTCGTTTTCCTCAAAAATTGGTTAATTTGAAGACACTGCAACAGTATGATTATCATCATGATGAAGACTATCAAAGCTCTATTACTGTATCAGCAGAAGGAGATTATATCGTCGTCGATATCGAAGAAAATCTTGAGGAAGGCTTTACTGAATGGTTAGATTGTGAAAATACACTCGCTGCTGTAACGCCATTGTGGAACGATATTTTAAATGGCGATTATCGCAGTTTATACCTTATTTGGTCACAATTTATACGAGCAGCTATTGAATTTGAAATGATTGAAAAAGATGAGATTAAATATCCTCCGACACCCAATGGTCTAAAGAAATTAACGGCTGCTTTAGAAGAGTTTAATAGTTTTTGGGATGTAGATAGTGGTATGGTTGAAGAATTGGCTCAAAAAAGTCCTGATATTTCAGCAAAAGAAATTGACTATAAAAAGGCTATTTCATATCTATCAGATAGTGAAAAATCGGATTTTCTCTTGCGTTTTGCACAAAATGAAGAGTATGTTTTACAAGCTTTTCTAAAACGATTGGAGAAATTGAATGAATAGTTATGCCATATTTTTATCGTTTTGAAATATCCATATTTTAATTTTAAAGACCATGCCTAAACCAAAACTCTCCGATTTCAAAAAACTCCTCGCTGAAATGACTGAGGAGGAATTGCGTACTGAATTACTCAAATTATTCAATAAATTGGAGCAAGTGCAGATGTTCTATGCACAAGATTTGATGAGTAAAGATGACAGACAGAAGATATTAGAAGAATGTAAAACTAAGATTTATAAAAAGTTTTGGACGACTTCGGGTAATCCTCGTAATAATATAAGCAATGCAGATATCCGTAAAATTATCACTGATTTTGAGAAAATATCAGCTTTTCCACATGAAGTTGTCGATTTGATTCTGTATCGAGTGGAAACAGCAACCGATTTTGCAAGTCAATTCGGAGGCATGCCCGATGCAGATTATAATGCTTCAACTACGGCATTTGAAAAAGCCTTAAAATTGATAGTTAAACATAAATTGATGGATTATTTCAATGACCGTTGTAAAGCGTTGTTTCGTTACAGCAATTTAGATTACTGGTATATTGAGGAATTAGAAACTTTATTTGAGGATATATAGGGATATCCAATCTAATACCCCCTCAGTAAATATGACATTTAATGACTATTTTGCTTTGATGATTTTGATTTTTCCCTACTTTTACGCCGTATTTTAATCATAAAATGAATGACTATGTTTCCGAATATAAATCCAACCTCCACTAAATCATGGCGTAAATTGACTAAACACCATAAAACGATAAAAGACGTACCCATTAAAACGCTTTTCGCTGAAAATTCTAACCGTTTTGAGCAATTATCCCTTCGTTTTGAAGACATTTTGATAGATTTCTCTAAAAATATCGTTACCGATGAGACCCTGTCTTTACTTGTAAAATTGGCTAAAGA
>JANLRG010000856.1:0-6875 GCA_031361545.1 Bacteroidota bacterium | reverse complement strand
GAGGATGGACAATTGACTAATTGAAAATAGAAAATTGATAACGAATAAAAATGGAAAATGGAAAATGAAAAACGGTTAACCTTATTTAGGCATTGACAACTTATTATTTATCAATTTTCTATTTTCAATTAGTCAATTGTCCATCCTCAATCTTCAATTCTCAATTCTCAATTCTCAATTCTCAATTTTCAATTTTCAATCTTCTATTCCTCAATCTTCAATTCTCAATTCTCAATTCTCAATTCTCAATTTTTTGGTTGTTCACCATAGCTTTTTGGCTGTTAACAAAAGCTTTATTTTCTAAATTTTTGAATACTGAAAAATTATAATACATTTACTCAAACTCTACATCAACTAGCCTCCTATATGAAAAAATCGCTCTACTCTTTGTCAATAATCGTTGTTTTTTCTTTCCTTTCTAATGCCAGTTTTGCTATTGGAGGAAATAATAATTCTCAAGTTTTGAATGGGCTTAATCGCAGTCATTCCAAATTAAAACAAAACAATGTTTCCAATATCACTACCATTACAATGTGTGGTGGTATTTCTCAAACTACTGATTCAACTGGTACGCTATACGATAGTGGTGGTTTTGGAAATTATCTGAATAATGAAAATTGTTCTTTATTGATTCACCCGAGTTGTGCTAGTACTATCACTTTAAACTTTATTTCATTCAATACAGAAGGTTGTTGTGATCATCTGTATATTTATGATGGACCAAACGCTTCTTCTCCTCTTATAGGAAATTACAGTGGTTCTATTATACCACCAACTATTATTGCAGGAAGCTCAGTTTACCTGACTTGGTTTACTGATGGCTCAGTACCCTCTAGCGGATTTCAAATTGATTGGACATCTTCTGTTTCGGGTAGTTTGCAAACCTCTGCAGCATTTACTGTAAGCAATTCTAACCCTGCTTTAAATTCAAGAATTAATTTTACCGATCATTCAACCAATTCCCCTTTAAATTGGTCATGGAATTTTGGTGATGGTACAAATTCAACTGATCAAAATCCAACTCATGTTTTTACAAGCCCAGGAATTTATTCAATAAAGATGAGGGCTGCCAATTGTTCGACCGTTGATTCAGTTGTTCATACTGTAAATGTTCAAAACGCTCCAGTTTATTCTGTAATACCTGATTCAATTTCATTAACTATTGCATGTGGCGATTCTGCCTCAACTTCTCTTGCTATTTCTAACTCGGGGACAGGACAATTAATTTATCAAATTTCAGGCAGTGGAGGCGGAATACTTTCGGGAGACACTGTCAGAATTCTTTCTGTCATGGAAGGCGTTGATATCACAGGTGAATATCCAAATACTTTATTGGCGATTGCTTCTCATTTTCAAAAATATTCAATTACACAATTTTTAGGGATTGACAGTACATCACTACGAAATGCTTTAGCAAATATTGATGTTTTATTATTTCCTGAACAAGAGAGTGGAATTGCTAATTATCATAGTGCTATTCGAAATGTTGTTTTGGATTTTTTAGCATTAGGGAAAACAGTTGTCTTATGTGGAAGTAGTGGCAACGGTTCTTTCACGCGACCATTTGATCTGGGATTATTTAATGGAGCTTATCAATCCAATGTTACAGGTGGAACCTTGAACAATGTCAATCCCACAGATCCAATTAACGATTCTGTTAGCACTTTTTTTTCATCGCCAAATTTAGCGGAGTATTATGATTTCACAGATGCAAATCTTGTTCGCTTGTTTGAATATCCTCCGTATGATGTAGTTTGTTATAGAACAGTAAATGGTGGAAAAGCTGTTTTTGTTGGGTTCGATTATTTTTCTTCAAATCCTGATGCCGACCGTTTACTTTCTAATACGATAAAAAATGTTAACCCCGGTTTAACTCTTGGCACTGGCATTTCGGCTACGCCAGTAAGGGATACAGTTGCTGTTGGTGCAACAAGTATCGTTGACATTGAAGTTAGATCTACAGGTTTAAATGCTGGAGTATATGATTCTTATATTTATGTTAATACAAATGATCCTTTAACACCTGTTGATAGCATTCCATTGCATCTGGTCATTACTGGTTCTCCAGCAATAACTTTAAGCGACACTTGTTTTAGCTATGGAGCAATTGTTCAGTTTACAACTAAGTCTGATACTTTAAGAATTGGAAATCTTGGTTGTGCTACGTTGGTAATTGACTCAATCGTGAGTGGGAATTCTGTTTTCACCACAAGTTTTTCAAATGCTAACGTTTTGCCAAGTCAATTCAATAATCTACTCGTTAATTTTCATCCGCTCAGTGTTGGTTCGTTCACTTCTAATTTAACGATCTACACAAATCAAGGAATTCGTACAATTTGTTTAAGTGGAAGTGCTGGTTCTGCTCCACAAATAGTTGTTAGCCCAACTTCATTGAGTACCTCTTTCACTACTTGTCTTGATTCCATTACATTTCCAATTTATGTTCACAATGTTGGTGGAGTAAATTTAAATGTCACAGTCGGAAGTAATAGTGCTTCGTCGCCACATGTACTCATCAATACCTATGGCGCTGATTCGGCAGGTGAACTGATTGGAACTCACAACGGAATTAATCACTATTTTACTAACTGGACTTTCTCCGATAATCCAAATACTGATGCAGCTTCTTTAAGTGCTGGATTACCTACTGCCGATATACTTTTATTTCCCGAACAAGAAAGTTTGACAGGATACTATTCAGGAATTTCTACTGTTGTTCAAAATTATGTGACGAATGGCGGAATAGTAATTTTATGTGGTGCCTCGGGAACATTGATTGATAGCCGTCCGATGGATCTTGGATTATTCAGTGGAACTTTTATTGGCGCTAGTTCAAGTATCTCCGTTGATGTTGTGGATACAGCAGATGGTCTGATGGATAATGTTAATCCAACTTTTCTCGCGCCAAGTGCTACATTCTATTATCAATTTACCAATGCAGATCTCCATCGATTAGTTACCTACACTGGATTATATGATATAGTATCTTACAGGGACATCGGTGCAGGAAGAGCAATTTATTGTGGATTTGATTATTTTCAAAACACCGATGATATCGATCGCATTATTTCCAATGCAGTAAGTCATCCTCGTGGTTATTCATTACCGAATTGGTTAACTACGGACACAACTGCTTTTTCTGTTGCTCCTGCAGACTCTCAATTAGTCAATGTTACCTTTCATAACAACACTTTAGCAGGAGGAACATACACTACCTATATTTTATTTAGTTCTAATGATCCTTTACATCCTGTTGATAGTCTTCCAGTCACGATGAATATCAGTAATCACCCATGCATCAATTTTAATCACACGAATGCTTCCAACTGTTCAGGGACAATTAACTTCAATGATCAAACAACTAATTCACCTACTTCTTGGAATTGGGATTTTGGTGATGGCTCAACTTCCACACAACAAAATCCATCACACACCTATGCTGCTAATGGAATCTATTTTGTTCAACTACGTTCGTGTAATGTGACAGGATGTGATTCATTAACACAACAAGTCGTCATGTCTTCAGCAGGCGGACCAGTTGGAGTCAACTGTACTCCAGCAACGACGGGTTACTGTTGTGGAGTGGGAATTTTAGATGTTGAATTCAATGGAATCTCTCAAAGTTCACCTGACGCTAGTGAAGGCTATCGTGATTTCACATGTGTTGCATCTACAAGTTGTATTCAAGGCCAATCTTATCCAGTTACGATTACAACGGGTTCAAGCTATGATGAAAATTTAAATATATGGATTGATTATAATAACAATGGACAGTTCGATCTTCCTGGAGAATTAGCGTTTCAATCGATAGCCGGTTTCGTAACTCATAGTGGAACAATAACAATTTCTCCTAGTGCCGTTATCAATACAAGTTTGAGGATGAGAATCTCTTCGGAGTATTCAGGAAATCCTGCGCCTGGTCCTTGTACCGATTTGCAATATGGCCAAGTCGAAGATTATTCGGTTTATATAACAAGTAACGCTTTGCCACCTGTTGCACATTTTAATTCTACCGTCGTCAATAGCTGTTCTGGTATTGTTCAGTTTACAGATATTTCATCTTATTCACCTTCTTCATGGAGCTGGAATTTTGGTGATGGACAGACTTCCGTAGTTCAAAATCCACTTCATACTTATTCTGCAAGTGGAACCTATACAGTTGTGTTAAATGTAATAAACCCTTATGGTGGTTCTTCGTATAGTTCAACTGTTACAGTCACAGTTCCGCCAGCATCATTTTCTGTAACAGGAATATTGGCACCAATGAACATTCTACAATTTACATCTACTTCAGCGGGAGCTACATCTTTTACATGGGATTTCGGCGATGGATATAGTGCAAACTTACAGTCGCCTATTCATATTTATACAGCTAACGGTAGGTATCCAGTAACGCTAGTAATTATCAATGGAGCTTGTACCATTACATTGCACGATACATTGAACATTGGGAATATTAATGTAGAAGAAGACCGATTAAATAATTCACTGCAAGTATTCCCGAATCCAACAAGTGAAGATTTAAATCTTAAATATAATTTGACAAAAAATTCTGAAGTCAGTCTTGAAATTCGTGACATAACAGGTAGAGTAGTGGAGAGAATAATTTCTAATCAATCACAATTGCCTGGTGAGTACAAGTATATTTTCCATCCAAAATCTGCTGGAATTTATATGCTTCACCTTATAGTGAATGACAAAGTCTTTATCAGAAAGATGGTAAGACTCTAATCATTTAAATTATTGTATAATTTAAATCAAGATTGAAAAGAGAAGAGTAGCAATTGGAAAGCTTAATAGCAATTCAGTTGTTACTCTTTTTTTATTCAAATAGTCTATATCACGTTTCTCAATGAAATCCAAAAATCAAATCAACTAGTCAATATAGCTTTGATGCGTGGAAGCTTTCAACGTAATTATTTCTGAATAATAAAGGGAATTCGCCAGATCTGGTTATCGTTTGACATTTCAACCAAATAAAATCCATTGCGTAAATTTTCAACATGCATAATTAAGTTGGAGAGTGATTCATTATTTCTAACAAGCCGCCCTGTACAATCGTAAATTCTAAAAGTGAGATTTGTTGAAGACAAGTTTGATGGGAGTATAACTTGGCAAATATCTATTGCGGGAACAGGATAAATAACAGGGGAGTTTGAAACGAAAATCTTTGGTATTGCAACTGTAGTATTGCTATTATAATGCGAGGTATAGCAATTATAAAAATTCCCTGTGAAAATTGCGCCAGTTAAAAAAACATTGTCTATCCCGGCAAGCACCATAGAATAAGCATCGTGCGTAAATGCAGTATCAGATATAGAGGAAGTCCATAAAATATTTCCACTAAAAGAAGACTTTAAAATATATTGATCAAAAAATATGTTTGGACTATGAACTCGTCGCACTTGTAAATACAAATCATTGGCAGAGTCTTTTAATATATCTAGAATTTCATCAGTCACAGAACTGGTGTCATCGATTGTTTTTTCCCACAAAACATTTAGTAAGCTGTCAGTCGCTCCCCAATTTGCTGAACCACTTGTGTTAGGATCATCAGTATTTTTTTGCGAGAAAAAAAGCAATGTATCTACACTCAGAAATAATTTTCCTCCATAATTATTGATATAGGTGGAATCGTCGGATATCAACAAGTGCATAATTGAACCTGAGAAATCATACTTCACAATGAAAGCGTCTTGTTGATGCACCGAATCGATATATGTGCTGCCTGTCATATATACATTGCCGCTATGATCAGTTATAAAATCGCCAAAAAGATCATCACTCATAGAACTGTCAGCGAAGGTGCGATCCCATAGTAACGAGCCGGTACTGTCGAATTTTAGAAGAAAAATATTTCTGTCTTGAAATGGAGGGATTGCATTGTCGCCAGCCACATAGATATTTTCCGATTCATCAGATGAAATCTTTATAGGAAATTGTCTTCTATCTGGATCAGTAAATGAACCCGTCCATAATTGATTTCCTGAATCATCGTATCTATTTACAAATGTTACTGATCCTTGGGCTAATGTGGCACGACCAGAAACATAAACATTTCCAGATGGTCCGAATGCTAGACCAGTAAATGCGGTGGATGAAGAAGAAGGAAACAAATAAGTGGTTTCCCATAATAATGTACCGGCCGAATCATATTTAAATAGCACGCCTTTGTAAACTGAATTTTGGTTGATAACTCCTGTAACATAAATATTATCAAAACCATCGATAATAAGTTTGTCGAAAGCATCGTTAAAGTTTATAGCTCCAATATAATTACGTTGCCATATTAAATTGCCACTGCTATCATACTTAATAGTAAGTATGTCATCATAACCATTATTCGATGTAATTCCTCCTACTATTATATTTCCATTGGAATCTCTTGAGGTCTGAATTCCTCCTTGATTTCCTGGAATAGTATCGCCATAAATTTTTTCCCAATCCAATGTAAGTTGAGCGGAAGAAGAAGTTGTTTGGAGAATTAGGATCATTAAAAAAGGTAAAAATATTTTCATGAGCTTGAGTTTAATAATTTGTTGATTAATTTTTACAAATACAATGAGCTATAGTTTAAATATAGGAAAAAGAAAGGACAATGAAAAATCTAAAAATATTTTTTCGGTGAGTTTTTTTGAATGGCATATTTAAAAAACTTCTTCGCAATCATTAGCCAATCCACATTGTTGTACAATCCAGCTTGCACTATGGAGCTGAAAAGATGGATAATGCTTGCTCAAAATCAAGGAGAATCAAATTTCTTGCAAATTTACTTCATTGCTTGCAAAAGAAAAATCTACTTCACAAGCTGATATTGCTAAACTTAATTCTCAATCCGCAATTCTCAATCTACAATTCTCCATCTACAATTCTCC
>JANLRG010000847.1:0-1184 GCA_031361545.1 Bacteroidota bacterium | reverse complement strand
GCAAGATGTCAATATGGTCAAAAAAGACTATTATGATGATGATATAAACTATCAAAAACATTTTGATAGAATTCAAAATGAACAGGCTTTGACTGAAAAGGTGCAAGTTGATTTTGATACTGAATTGGAGAGTGTGGTCATAACATTTCCTATCAATATGCCTATTCCTGTGGGTAAAGTGATACTTTTTCACCCTGCTCGGGATACCGACGATAAATCTTTCGATATAAAAATGGATAATGCAGCGCAAATGATTATCCCTGTCAAAGGCTTCCCAAACGGACGGTGGCAAGTGCAAATTAATTGGGAATCTGGCAGCAAGGCTTACTATAAAGAAGCATATATCGTCATTGAGAATAAAAACAAAATTGCTGGATAGCAAATTCATCACTCATCATTTATCATTTATCATTAAAATAGATGTTCGTTTCCGCTTTCATATTGGGTTTAATCAGCAGTTTGCATTGCGTGGGCATGTGCGGGCCCATTGCTTTGATGTTGCCCTACAATCGCGGAACACAATTTCAAATATTCAAAGAAACGCTGACTTACAATGTAGGTCGCGTGACAATATACTCTCTACAGGGGTTATTGTTCGGATTTTTGAGTCGAGGATTGGCAGTGATTGGATTTCAACAATCCTTGTCAGTCCTTTTTGGGGTCACTCTTATTTTATTGGCTATTTTTTCTTTTAATGCTGAAAATCGCCTTGCTAATCTTCCTCTTTTTAAATATTTCAATAAAAAAGTAAGAGCCGGTTTTTCAATAGTATTGAAACAAAAGAATGGCTTTTTCTTACTCGGTGCACTCAACGGCTTGCTGCCTTGCGGCATTGTCTATTGGGCAATTGCGGCATCTATGCTTACTTTCGATGCCTTCGGAGGGGCTTTGTATATGCTCATTTTCGGATTAGGCACTATGCCATTGATGTTAGCTACAGTCTTGGCAGGCAATTATTTTAAAAAAACGTTTATTTGCAAATTGTATCAGTTCGTTCCTGTTTATCAATTCGCTTTGGGTGTCTTTCTCATTTGGCGAGCATACGCTGTTGACCCCTCAGTATTTTGGGCTTTAACACCAGCACCGCTTTGTCATTAAAATAAATTATGGCGTCAAATACATTAAAAATGAAAATAGCCCATTGGAGGTCAAGCAGGAAAAACCGAAGCTTGAAAACCTGCTAA
>JANLRG010000828.1:0-2338 GCA_031361545.1 Bacteroidota bacterium | reverse complement strand
TGAGAATTTGAATAAACAAGTTACGAACTTTTATAAAAGAAATTTGAACTTAAAACTGAAGATTTAAATTTAAAAATATATCATCATTAGTCTGAGTTTATGGTGGGATAATGGGTCGTTGCTAAATTACAAATCAGAAATTTTGCAACATAATTTCTCTCAAAAAACGGATAATTATATCGGCGTTGGAAAAGAAGGACTTATACCCAGTGCCATTCCGCACGTGATGGAAGTGGATGGTTATACGACTGATAAATTTAAAAAAACGGAGTTTGGCTAACAGAGTATATTGTTATGAAAAATTTGAGTATTTCTTTGAAATCATAACTCATTGATTTTTAATATATTAAGGTTATGCACACCCCTCAGTATTTATAGCTATTTTGGAAACTATCTAAAGATTTCGTTGAGTAAACCTGCCAGCCGTACGCCGCCTTTCAGCAATTGACTATTAAGTGTTGCAACGTGGTCATAATTGTAGCGAAAGCCTAATTTTTGGTCTGGTTGCGTAATGCCACTATAAAGCATATCTGCTAATTGATAAGATTCAAATAACCATTCTGACATTAATTGTTTTTGCCACGCCTTCCTTTGTTGCTTATCAGTATGATTGATACTCGTTGCAAATTCAGTATAACTCAATTTTTGGCTCTCAATCAACTTGTCATCCCATACCGCATGTAAGTTGGTTGGTTCATTGAACCACAACACTTTTATTTTATTACCACCTTGATCCTCTGCACGACTGACATGCATGGGCTGGTGAATATCACCGACGATATGAATGAGCAAACGAAGGTACATTTGCTTTTTATCAAGCGGAAGCTGTTTGTCTTTTAATTCAGTTATCAAAAAATTAAGTCTCGTAAAGGCATCAGTGATAGTATCCTTCTGCAAGTATGCTTCAAATTCACTATAATTCATGCCTGATTTAAGGTTGATATAATGCCAACTACTCAAGTAATTCATGGTGGAATCTGATTTGACAAAATCCGCCCAATTACTTGAAATGGCTATTGATTCGGTGCCGAGTATTTTGCGGATATTTTTCTTGGCTTTGCAAGTTAGATAGGAAGAAGCGATTTCACCTACAACTCGATGACCCGTGGCACCCCACTTCAATGACTTGAACGAAAAGTATGTATCAGGTAAATTATCATTTTCATTAAATGAATATATAATTTTGTTGGTTTGTACAACATTTAAAGAATTCACAAAAAAACCTTCGCTGTCATTGCTAATATTGTTTTCATCAATATTATGCGTTACCAAAGAAAAAGGTAAGAATAAAAGGAGCATTCGTTTCATAAAAAAGGTTTTGTCTTCAACTGAAGAATTTGTTAATAAATAAATTATTTTATTTAAAATGTTTTTACATGTTCGGATGTCTTTAAAAACGGTTGCGAATTTACTATAAATTTCTACAATGTAATTAATCCGTTTAATTACAGAGCAAAACCTTGACTGTCAATGATTTATAACCCTTTTGCAATGTAATGAAATACATGCCCGGTGGATGTTTTGAAAAATCAATCAATGCCGTTTCATCAATATTTTTTAGAGTAAGAATAACCTGTCCGTAAACATTAGAAATCATCAAATCAGCATTTTTGTCTACATGTTCTATTTTTATAAATCGGTCATTTATGGGATTTGGTGATACTTTGAAAGGAGAGAGGGCTATATTCTTAGTAGGCACAATGAGGCAGCCGTCTGATTTTAATATTTCAGGACGAAAAAGATTTAAAGCCGCCAACATTCGTTCCTTTTGACCATTTGTAAATAGATTCATGCAGGGCTCATCGGTATAATCCATATAATTCATAAACATATTACCATTGCCTGAAGAGGTACAAGCATCTACTTTTGGAAATGAGGCACAACCACTTGAAGCGTCCTTTTGAAGGGGTGTATCATCAACAAAATCGGTTCGGGCTTCGCAAATGGAGGCAATTGAATCACCAAAAATATGCAACAAATTGAGCCAATGACCGACTTCATGAACCAATACTCTGCCAGTTATTTTATAAGATTTTACGCCAAAGTTGCGATAATTAATAACCACTCCATCATCCTGCGGTCTGGAATTTAGAAACGTTGGATAGCTGCCCACGCCAAAGAGAAGTGGACTTAAATTACAGACCCAAATATTCAGATATTTTCTCGGATTCCAATTGCCAACGCCACCACGCAAAGGATTTTTGACATTATTGGCATTGGTAAAACTGAGAGCCGTCGTCTGTGTATGGGTAATGCCCGTTGTGACATTGCCGATTGTATCGCGATTGGCTAAACAAAATTCTATCTCAATATCTGCTCCCAATGGCTTCCATACTGA
>JANLRG010000340.1:0-9935 GCA_031361545.1 Bacteroidota bacterium | reverse complement strand
TTATTTGCTGTGTAAGCCCACCGAACTAATTCACGCGGTTGGTCTAACCCTGCTATCGTTTTATCATTCTCTCTTAAGTTATCTGCAATTCTTTTATTCAACCCTTGTTTAATAATTGTTGAATCAAATAATTCTCCTGTTGTGTTTTTCGATGCAAACTCATTCGCTTTATTATACATCCCATCATAGGTCTTTTGAGAAGGCTCTACTTTTCTTTCTATTGTCAAAACTTGAATCTGTTTAGAAGCTGCTCCTTTATCAAGAATTTCAATCAGGTGTATTCCAAATTGTGATATCACAATAGGCATTTCACCTTTCTTGCCATTGAAACAAGCGTCATTGAAAGGAGCAACCATTGCGCCTTGTCTAAACCAACCAAGATCCCCACCTTTTACAGCAGAACCTTGATCTTTTGAAAATTGCATCGCTAGGTCAGCAAATTTGGAACCTTTCTTCACTGCGTTTTTAATACTATCTGCGGTAGCCATTGCTTTTGCAGTATCACCCTTTTCAATGTTAATCAAGATGTGACGCGCCTTCACTGAATCGGAAATCATTTTTTCTGCTGTCACTTTTGAAATTTTGATGGTGTTGTTCTCTTCATACGGACCATACATCGTTCCTATTGCAGCACCAAATAATGTAGTATCTATTGCAGGAGGTAATGAACCTTTTGCATGAAATGAAGTGTCGAGCGCTCCATCAGTATTTTGAATTACATAAGATAAGTTGTCAGTCGTACTAGCAAATTCAGTTTTATAAACATCCATCTTAGAGGCTATGGAAGCTTTATCTTCTGGTGAGGGCACAACGTCATAACTTATATATTCAACTTTACGAACGGTCTCCGCTTGTTTGTATTTGTTTTGGTTGGCATTGTAGTAATTAGACAAATCGCTGTCTTCTACTTTTGCTAATGAATCAGGAATCGTATTGAAATCTAATCTAACAAAACGAATAGACGCATTGGTTTGTGCTTCTTCAAAGTTTCTTTTCGCCTCTACTGTTGTCACAAATAATCCAGCCTTGATTAAGTCTTTATACTTATTTGAAACTCTCTCTTCAGATATAGCATCTTCAAAAGTTTTCCATTGTTTCTGAGTCGCCTCGTCTCTATTTGGAAGATCTTTTAAAAATTTTGTTACTGTACTCGGATCGAAAACATTTGTTTTAGGATCGGTAAATGCAGACTTAATTTGTTGATGCGGATTCGGACCAGTGCACATATCATATAATTCATTGGCACTACACGATAGCCCTAATTTTTCATACTCTTTTCCAAGTGTGTTGTCTGTAACAAACATTTGCCATGCTTGCTCACGTAACATATCCTGTGAATTGGGATCTACATTTTCGTTCTTAGTATTGATCTTGTAATTGTCGGTCAATTTTTCTACGCGCTTTTCGTATTCCGGATAACGAACTTTCTCGCCACCGATAACTCCAACTACGTTAGAATTTCTTTTTAATAACCCTGTGTTCGATGTAACAAGATCACCAAGGATAAAGAGGATCATTGATGCTCCGACAAAACCTATCAGAATACCTACGCGATTTCTGATTCTTGAAATGACAGCCATAGCCGTTTATTTGTTTTAATTGTGATTAAATAGATACGAATTCCCCCCTAATACACACTACGCTTGAATAAGGTTAACTTATTCGTTTGTAAGTATTTGTATTCAGTTTGATTAAATGTTCTCAAAATGAGGGGCGAATATACAATTCAACCGATGGAAATCCTAATAGTTTTTATGGGAGAAAGCGAATTCTATAGCGGTTTTGACATCTGAAAAATGCAACAAATATCACTATCAAAAAAAAGTTATTGCGCTACTTTCAAACGAACTTGTTCTATCCGATTATTTTTTACTTTTTGAATGACAATTGTAAAGGGAGGAATAATGATTTCTTCGTTTTGAATTGGAATATTTTCATGATGATGAAAAATAAATCCGCCTAAGGTTTCAAAATTTTCTTCTTCAGGAATAGATAAATTATATTTTTTGTTCAGGTAATCGATTTCCAAACGGCCAGAAAAAAGATATTCTTTATCACCAATTACTTTTTCTGTTTCTTCCGGACTATCATGCTCGTCTTGTATTTCACCGAAAATTTCTTCAATCAAATCTTCAATCGTCACCATGCCCGATGTGCCACCATATTCATCGACTACTATAGCGACACTTCGATGTTCTTTGGTAAATTGTTTGAGCAAATCATTTGCATTCATTACTTCTGGAACGATAGTCACGGGCAATAAAATATGAGTAATTTCTGTAGGTCGTTTGAACATTTCACTACTATGGACAAAGCCAATTATATTGTCAATGTCGTCCCGGTAAACAAGGATTTTTGAAAGTTTTGTTTCAACAAAAAGTTTCTGCAATTCATCAATTGTTCCAGTAACATTCATAGCAATAATTTCATTTCGAGGAATCATACTCTCTCTTACTTTCACTTCTTTAAAATCAAGAGCGTTTTGAAAAATTCGGATCTCTGTATCTATTTCTTCTGCCTGACTATTTCTGGTCGTAATATCTCTGATGTAAACGTCAAGATCAACTCTTCCAAAGACTGGACGTTCGTCAACAATATTTATGTTGAATAAATGCTTCATTAAAAATGAAGACAGTTTGAGAATAAGCCAGACGATTGGTGAAAGAATGAGATATAAAATTCGAATTGGAATTGCCAATAAATCTAATGTGGCATTCGGATTAATTCTGAAAAGAACTTTCGGGATAAATTCTGCCGCAATAAGAATTAGCAACGTGCTCAAAAAAGTTTGAATGATTAATAAGGCTGCATGTCCATGCAATTGTTGTGGAAGGTATCTAATGAGCATCTCATGGTTGAGAATCTCCTTTTCCATTACTATACTGTAAATAACTAGCGCAATATTATTTGCAATGAGCATGCTGGCAATAAATCGCGAGGGGTGCTTTACAAAATTCCAAATAATTTTGGAAGAAAAACTACCTTGACTTCTATCTAATTCAATCCGTAATTTGTTGGAAGATAAAAAAGCGATTTCGCTACCAGCGGCAAATGCTGAAAAAAGAAGTGTAATAAGTATTATGGTCCAATCTGACACGTTAGAAAAAATAAATTTTAGGGTTCAAAGATAATTTATCTGACGACTTATAGAAAACTAATGATAAAGTTCTTTTTCGTCTTTTTGTTCATATTTAATTCGCTGCTTGCGCCGAATGGTGTACATGGAAATAGCAACAACAGTGATAACGCCCATAAACATTCCTGACTCCGCACCCTCTTTAAAGAATTGAAAAATAGTGAGTACAAAACTAATGATGCTAATACATAGCCAAGCGATTTCTAGAGTTCGTATCATCGTTATTTATTTAAACTAATTGTACCTTTCAAGTTAAATATTTTGTACTTCGTGAAATCTTGATTCGCTTCGAATCCTTTTCCGAAGATGATTTCGTCTTTCGTTGTTATTTTTACATCTTCATCACTCAAAAGTTTCTCTTTACGCTCATCCCAAATCAATAATTCAGTATTTAATTTATCACCTTTTTCATTCGTTACAATCACATTTTTTCGAGCTTCCATCTTCTGGTCCCGCTCATATCGAATCCCATATTCCGCCTCTAATCGACTCTTGACTTCCATTTTCTCATTGTAGAAAATAGCATTGAGACCTTTTGGCATTTCAATATACGGGTTTTCTGTTGAATAATGGTTAAGCACTGGGGCGGTAATTTCAACTTGGACTCTGGCTGAATCGCTATAGATTATTTTTATGCTTCGGGCCGTTTCTTGCGGACTTACTGCTCCTTTGCTATATAACTTGACTTTATTCAAGTCATTTTCACAACTTTGAAGAAAAATTGCCGTCAAAAGAATCAAAAAAAGCCATGCACTTTTCATTGTACAAACCTAAGAAAAAATGGCAAGTAGATACTGATGTGTTCTGGAAGCATATAGAAATTTAGTAGAAAGTATTGCCTTCTTTTCAACTTCCTCTTGTTTTTCTCTTTCATGATCAAAAATAATCTATTCCTTAATTTTGTTAATAGAGTTTTCCATACGCTTGTGGGCTGGTCTCTTTTTGGTTTTTATCCTTCTTTCAAAAGGCTTCAACTAAAAATAATTTAGAGATGAATTTCTGGTTTCTCGTATGGTTAATAATGGTTAACAACCTTTCTTAGCTTACATATTATCTTATTTTTGCCCCTCAAAATTTCTTAAAAGCTATAATGAAAAATACAATTAAGTTGGCTGTTATCGCTATTGGTTGCGCTGCAGTTTATGTTGCTTGTTCAAGCGGTCAAGCGAAAAAGGGAGTTGGTATCGATGTGTCAAACTTTGATTCAACTGTTTCGCCTGCTAATGACTTCTTCCACTTCGCAAATGGATCATGGATAAAGAAAAATCCAATTCCGGCCGATCAAGTTATCTGGGGATCTTTTAGTATTCTAAGAGATAACAATAAAAAGAATTTACACCAATTAGTGGATGAGGCTTCTGCTAAAAAAGATGCTAAGAAAGGTTCTGTTGAACAATTAGTAGGTGATTTTTATTTCAGCGCAATGGATACAGTAACAATTGAAAAATTGGGAGCTGAACCTATTAAACCTGAAATGGAAAAGATAGATAAGCTAACAGACATGGACTCTGTTCTTGCTTATGTTGCTAACCTACAGAAGTGGGGCGCGGGCCCAATGTTTTCTTTTTTCCCAGGTCAAGATCCAAAGAATAGCGAAGTTGTTGTTCCACAAATTTATCAAGGTGGACTTTCTCTTCCAGATCGTGATTACTATTTGAAAAAAGATGAAGCATCTCAAACTATTCGTCTTCAATTTGTAGAACACGTTGTCAATATGTTTAAACTTTATGGTTTAGATGCTGCTACTGCGAAAAAATATGCTGACGTTGTACTTCGCATCGAAACAGGTTTAGCTAGCGCATCAATGACACGCGTCGAACTTCGCGACCCATTCAAGACGTATCATAAAGTAATGATCTCCGATTTGAATACGATGACGCCATCAATCAATTGGGAAGTCATGTTGAAGAATATGGAAGTTACAGGTAAATTTGATTACCTCGTTTTAGGTCAGCCCGATTTTCTGAAGGAACTTGAAAAACAATTGAAAGCTAATAAAATTGATGACTGGAAAATTTATTTGAAATGGAATTTACTCAACCTTGCTGGAAATGTTTTAAGTAGCAATTTTGTAAATGAAGATTTCAATTTCAACAATAAAATTTTAAGTGGTCAACAAGAAATTCAAACTCGTTGGAAGAGAATGGTACCTATGACAGACGGATTGCTTGGCGATGCTTTAGGTCAATTATATGTTGCAAAATTTTTCCCTCCTGAAGCAAAGAAAAAAGCGGATGAACTTGTTTCAAATCTGATTACGGTTTACAACGAACACATCGAGAAATTAGATTGGATGAGCGATGCAACAAAGATAAAAGCAAAAGAGAAACTAAACGCCATCACTCGTAAAATCGGATATCCTGATAAATGGAAAGATTATGCAGGCCTTGAAATTAATCGCGAATCATTTTTTAAAAATTTAATGAATGCAACACAATGGATGTATAATTTTGAAGTAAATCAAATTGGAAAACCTGTCGATCGTGGTCGTTGGGGAATGACACCTCCAACTGTTAATGCATACTACAATCCTTCTTTAAATGAAATCGTTTTCCCTGCCGGTATTCTTCAACCTCCTTTCTTCGATCCAAAAGCTGACGATGCTGTGAACTATGGTGGAATTGGTGCTGTCATTGGACATGAATTGACACATGGCTTCGATGATGAAGGTCGTAACTATGATGCAAAAGGAAATTTGAATGCTTGGTGGACGAGTGAAGACTCTGCTAAATTTGTTTCTAAAGCTCAACGCATCATCGACCAATTCGACAGCTTTGTTGTTTTAGATTCTATTCATGTAAATGGTCAACTAACACTTGGAGAAAATATTGCTGATTTAGGTGGAATTACTTTGGCTTACGACGCATTCAAAAAAACAAAAGAAGGCAAAGACGATGACAAAATTGATGGATTAACTCCTGATCAACGTTTCTTTTTAGGCTTTGCTAATATTTGGGCTGGCGACATTCGCCCCAAAGCAGCAGCTCAACGAATCATCACTGATCCACATTCACCGGGTTTATACAGAGTGAATGGCCCTATGTCAAATTTTGATCAGTTCTACAAAGCATTTAATGTAACTGAAAAAGATAAATTATATCGCCCAGATTCTTTAAGAGCAAGAATCTGGTAATTTAATACCAAATTTTATTGAAGAAGAACACTCCCTAAAGAGTGTTCTTTTTTTATGCCCACTGTTTACACTTTGAATTCCTTTTTTGAATCACTCTTGTTCATTGTCCATTCTAGAGTATCTTTGCCAAATGTCTGATACCCTTAGTTTTTTAGATTTTAATTTCAATAAACAAATCAATACTGCAATTGCTGATGCTGGTTATGAAACTCCAACAGAGATTCAACAAAAAGCAATACCGTTGATTCTTGCAGGTAATGATGTCATTGGTGTGGCTCAAACTGGTACTGGTAAAACGGCTGCCTACCTTTTGCCTATTCTGATGAAAATAAAATATGCGCAGGGAGATGATCCGCGTGTTTTAATTGTTGTGCCTGCTCGTGAATTAGCTTTACAAGTGATTGAAAGTATTAAACTGCTTGGCAAAAATACGGACCTACGCTCTGTTGCTTTAGTTGGTGGGGTAGGAACAAAAATGCAAAAAGATACTTTGGCTGCCGGCGTTGATATTGTTGTCGCGACTCCCGGCCGATTGATGGATATGTATTTGCCTGGATTTTTAAATCTGAAAATGTTGAAAGTATTTGTCATGGACGAAGCCGAACGACTACTTGACATGGGCTTCCGCAGACAAATTGATCGGATGATAGAAGTGATGCCTCGTAAAAGACAAAACTTACTTTTCAGCGCTACATGGAATGAAAATGTAAAAAAAGTTGCAGACGATTTTTTGTTGGCACCTTCTGAAATAAGAATTTCTCCAGAAATAAAAACGGTTAAGAGTGTGAGTCAACTTGTTTATATGATTCCAAACTTACGTACTAAAATAAATTTACTCGACTTCATTGTAAAAGATGAGTCGTTTAAAAAACTCATTATCTTTTGTAAAACCAAGGCAACGGCTACAAATCTTTTTAAATACATGGAAAGAAAGTATGGCGAAAACCTGGTTCGTGTTGTCCATGGAAATAAAGATCAGAATACCAGAATCAATGCATTGAAATTATTTCGTGAAGAACAATTGCGATTTTTAGTGGCGACCGATGTTGCTGCCAGAGGAATCGATATACAAGATGTGACTCATGTTATCAACTTTGAAGTTCCTTTGGTGCATGAAGATTATATTCACCGAATCGGTCGTACCGGAAGAGCTGCACGAACAGGCGACTCAATTACTTTTTGTACTCCTGATGATGAGTATCACTTAAAAAAAATTCAAAAATTAATAGGCGACAAAATTCCTGTTGCTGAAATTCCTACAGAAGTTGCAATTGAACCAACAGGATTTGAAGAGGATCAACATCAAAGGAGACAGATTGATGATCAAAGGAAGAGAGAAGATCCAACTTTTACTGGTGCATTTCAAGATAAAAAAGGGGTGAAGCATAGTAAGCGTGGACAAGGATTTGCAACTAAAAAAAGAAAACCACGGACAAAGTGAGTTCAAAAAATAATTCATTAGCTACACTACTTATTATTGTACTAGCGATAATTTGGGGCAGCTCATTTATACTGATGAAAAAAGGATTGATTGTTTACACACCTTACCAAGTAGGGGCAATCAGAATGTTTTGTTCATTGTTATTTTTAGCGCCATTTCTTGCAGGTCATTTTAAAAAAATTGAACGTTCGCGTTGGAAATATTTATTAATTGCTGGTTTATGTGGCAATGGAATTCCTGCCATATTATTTCCTTTGGCTGAAACAAGAATCAGTAGTGCTCTTGCGGGCATGATCAATTCCATGGTTCCTATTTTTACTTTTATTATTGGATTGATTTTTTTCAAAATGAAAAATGAACGCACGAAAATGGTTGGGTTGATTATTGGATTGGTGGGTGCTGTTCTATTTGTTTCAGCTGGAGGTGGAGTTGGAAACGAATCACATTCGAACTATACTTTCTTCGTTGTTATCGCTACCATTTGTTATGCAATATCTGTTAATACAATTAGAAGACATTTATTAGGAATTGATGCCATTCGTAATACTGGTTTTGCTCTTTTGTTTGCCGGAATTCCTCTAGGCATTTATCTCTTTAGCACCGATTTTATAGCTCGAACCGTTTCTTCTCCTGATGCAATGTTCAGTCTAAGTTGTGTAATAGTTCTTGCAGTTTTTGGAACAGCTATTTCAACTATTCTTTTCAACCATCTGATTAGAATTTCTGACGCGCTCGTTGCAAGCTCTGTTACTTATTTAATTCCCGTGGTCGCTGTATTATGGGGATTAATAGATGGTGAAAAACCAGAACCGATCCATTACCTGGGATTTATTTTAATTATAGCCGGAGTTTATCTGGTTTCAAAACCTAAATTAATTAAGAGTGAATTGCCGCTTGGCGATGAGAAAAAGAGTTTGTAAAATTTTTGTATTACTCCGTCATACATCATTAATATTGTCTGGAATTTAAAATGATAATAATTAAAAATAAGAAGCTAAAAATTGGTGGAATTGCTTTGTTTCCGTTTGTATTTATTAACTCCACTCTTTCTATTGGCAGACAAACAATATTAATCAACCACGAACGAATTCATATACGACAACAAATAGAATTACTAGTGTTGCCGTTTTACATTATTTATATCTTCTCATACTTGTATTTTAGAATTATTGGTTTTAATCACCAACTTTCATATCGAAAAATAATTTTTGAAAAGGAAGCATTTAGTAATGAAAGGAATCTAGATTATTTGAAGCAGCGGAAAATGTGGTCGTTCTTTAAATATTTTTTTTCTCATTAAAAAGATATCTTTCAAATCTTCCGACTAGTTACTCTTTAACGTTGCTTGTAATATTAATTTTGTCTGAAAAGTTTGTTTCAAATATTGAAAGATGAAATGTATAAATATTATGACATAAAAAATGCCTGTGTGTACTCACAGGCATTTTCAATTTTATTTAAAATTAATATTCAGCAGGAGAGTTGAAAAATTGACTAGTTGATTCTTTGACATAAACATCTGTTTTTAATATGCTCTCTACTGATTGTCTCAGCCAAACTAACTTAGCTTGTTCGCTTGTGTTATAATCAATAAGCTGTCTTGGGCGAACATCTCTAGCTCTTTGATAAGTTGTAATGACCAACATCTTATCCGGTACATAAGCTTGTCCTTCTACTTCATAAAAAACTTCACTCATTAAATTTTGAATTTTTCCAACTGCATTTAAAGGAACTTTGTAGGTAAAAGTACCAATGTGTCCCACATCTCTTATGCCTCTAAAAACGACAGTGCCCTCGCTATACAAAGAAACGATATAGGTTGGGGTGTGAGATAAACCTGATTGGTGTTCAATGTTTACAATAATAAATGGTAGTGTGTTGCGATCAACAGAATTGGTTGATCCGATCGGTGCTGCTGAGATTCTGTCACTACTAGCCGAATTTGCTGAACTCGGATTTAGTAGTTCATCTTTTTGGCAACTTGCCAAAAAGAGTACGCCTGCAATTGCAATGCTCATTAAGGTGATTCCACCAGATTGCTGTAGTTTGTTTCGAGTTTTCATTTTTTTTCAATTTAAAAAAGTGAAATTTATATATATTGATGTACTAGGACTCTCTTTTATTTTCTACATTAAAGATATACAAAATATATTTTTCAAAACAAAGATGGAGCTAACAAAAATTATCATTATTCTCAGATACGTCCATATAAAAATTATCTATTG
>JANLRG010000781.1:0-1050 GCA_031361545.1 Bacteroidota bacterium | reverse complement strand
AGCAATCAGAAAGACTGTCACCTTATCATAACTTTTTATCCCCATGGGTTGTTGGTTCTGCCGCAGAAATTGTCCGTATAACCAACTGATCAAAGGCTCTGCGGGATACGGTTGCTGCTGCTGATACGGCTGCTGCGGGTGGTTTCAAATGGTGGTGGTTATTGATACCGCTTTTATTGCTTCTGGCTTGGTGGTTATTCGGTAAAGGTTGTAACAAAGAGCCTGTTGGCGTAGCTGATACAAGAGCCGTAGCAGTGACGCCGCCATTAGTGGATACCATCAAAGCAGTAGCACCAATGCCTGCTGCACCTGCACCCGTGAAAAGCTGCAATCTCAATTGGATTTTCTTCGATTTTGATAAATCGGATTTGAGAGCGGCGTCTAAAACGGAATTGGATCAGTTGGTGACAATTTTGAAGGACAATAAAGATTATGTAGCGGTTTTGAAAGCCAATACGGATTGGAAAGGCTCGAATGCTTATAATGAAGCCCTTTCAAATCGTCGGGCGGGCAATTCTAAAGCTTATTTAGTGAGCAAAGGCATCGATGCGGCACGGATAAAAACATCTATTAATGGTGAAAAAGAACCTGTTGCTAAAAATGAAGTCGGTAGTCAAGACAGTGAAGCAGGGCGTCAATTCAATCGCCGTGTAGAACTCTATGTAGAAGATAAATCTGGTAAACAGATGTGTCAATCCATTCCGCCTGCTATACCTGCTGAACTGAAACATTAAGCTATTTTTAGAAAAATATATAAAAACCGAATTAAAAACGGCAGATCCGAAAGGAGTGAAATGATAATGGAAAATCCATTATTAATAACACCACTTTTGAGACTGCCGTTTTTTTTGTTTAAACAATCCTTGACTTTTTTTAGAAAAACTAAGAAGCTCCAATTATATTTGTAAAGTCAATGATGTTTGACATTATTTTATTACCCACTCCTTAACTTCAAAAACGAATAAATATGAAGAGTTTTTTATTCAGTCAATTGCGCGAAAGATGGCGTAATTTTATAAATGAGCCGAATATTGAAAAATTTGATAAAGA
>JANLRG010000771.1:0-1783 GCA_031361545.1 Bacteroidota bacterium | reverse complement strand
GGTAATGAGTAATAGGTAATGAGTAATAGGTAATGAGTAATAAAAATGGCTCAATGGAGGATTTTTATTTTAAATTAAAAGAAAATAACATTTAGGCTATATAAATATTAGTTTTTATGAGAAAATTATATACTACATATCAAGACAATAACTTAACAAAATTAGCAACAGCATGCCCCAGTGCAGGTATTAATCTGATTTTGTGCTTTTCAATTTTATTGAAAGGTGTAAAACAGCTAATAAGTGTTTTATTTCTTTTAAAAGATAGCCATTCTTGGGCTTATAATAGAAGGAATAAATCAAAAGCTGCTTTGATATTATTATGTGGAATTTTTTCAAATGGCTTGATTGGACAAACCACAATTAATCTCAACCCTATAAAAGATAACACCATTCAGGCAGAAGGAGGGAGAGTTGATAAAAATTATGGTGCAGGGTCAGTTCTTCTGATTGATAGAGAGACTACTAAACCACAAAGGGCTCTTTTGCAATTTAACCTATCCAGTATTCCCATTAATGCTACTATTACTTCCGCTACATTGACTTTGAAAAAAGTAGGGGGTGCTACAGGTGCTCAAAATATAAGTGTATATCAAATTACTTCTTCTGGTAATTGGGATGAAGGAACGGGTCCAGATGCAGGTAGTATGTCTGCTTCAAATTGGAATGAAAGACAAGCAGGGGTAAATTGGGTCACAGCAGGAGGTGATTACAATAGTACAGCAGAATCAACAATTTCAGTTAGTGCAGATGGAACATATAATTGGGGTGTAACTAATTTAGTACAGAATTGGGTTAATGGAACTTATCCTAATTATGGTTTATTGATGTGGTCGACTGATGGAGGAGGAGACCGTTCACAAGATTTTGGTTCACGTGAAAATGTTGGTAATGAGCCTGTTTTGACTGTTACTTTTATAACATCTACGCCTGGAGGGGTTTCTGGTGCCTCTATTTGGTTAAAAGCTAATCAAGGCATAACAACAGGTGCCACTTTAACATGGGCTGACCAGTCTGGCAACGGTAGAAATGGTGTTCAATCGACTGCTAGTAATCAACCAATAGTTTCATCAATAGCTTTCAACTTCAATCCAGCACTTACTTTTGATGGAACAAATGATTATTTGAGTGTACAAAATCTTGCAGGGTTACCGACTGGTGCGACACAGGTTCAGCAATTTGCTGTTGCTAACAATCTTAATACTCTTGGAAATTTTCAACATATTTTCACTTATGGTACAGGTACACTTGGAAAGTCGTTTGGTTTAGCAAAACAAAATGGCACAGGAAACGCAGCTACAGTACTATATTCACAGGACGCAATTAGTAGTTCAGGGGAATTTTCAGGTGGAGAACTTGCTCTTTTAGATGGAAAATATACAGGAATAAATGTTATTATTTCTTCTTTTGGCGTTCAGAGAACAACACAAGCTTATAGTTCAAACCGAACTACTGCTTTTGGATATGTAGGTGTTGATCCAACATTGGCTCTTTCTACTTGTTGGAATGGTAATATTCCGGAAGTTATATTATACCCGACTAACTTGACCGCTGTGGAAGTTAATCAAGTAAACTCTTATCTTGCCATAAAGTACGGTATTACACTTGACCAAAGTACGGCACAAAATTATATAGCTTCTGATGGTACAACCATTTATTGGAATGGCACAACCAATAGTGGCTTTGGAAATAAGATTGCGGGTATAGCGCGCGATGATGCTTCCGCTTTAAATCAAAAACAATCGAAGTCATCTCTTTCCGGTTTTCAAATAACAATGGGATT
>JANLRG010000729.1:0-4282 GCA_031361545.1 Bacteroidota bacterium | reverse complement strand
AAAAAGTGCTCGTTGATGGAAATGAATCAGAACTCGATTGGAAGAAATTGGTGATGGCAGCATACATGAGTAGAGTTAGTTTATCGGAGCATGGACATTATGCAACTCCTGAAATTCACTTTGATTCTAAGAAAGAAAAAGGTCATCCTTTTGCTTATCATGTTTATGGTTCAGCTATTGTAACTGCCACCATAGATTGCCTGCGCGGAACGTATGATTTTGATTCTGTCGATGTCGTTCATGACTTCGGCGCAAGCATGAATATAGCAATCGATCGCGGACAATGTGAAGGAGGAATAGTTCAGGGAATAGGATGGATGACAATGGAAGAAATCGTGTATGATAAAGATGGTAAATTAAAAAGTAATGCACTATCTACTTATAAAATTCCTGATATTTATTCTGTGCCGAAAAGAATTAGTCTTGAATTTCTTCAAACGGAAAAAGATAATTTGGCAATTTTCCGTTCTAAAGCTGTCGGCGAACCACCTTTGATGTATGGGATCGGCGCTTTCTTCGCCTTGAGAAATGCTATAAAGGCATTCAATCCTTTAGCTCTTCCTAAATTCGATTCACCAATGACTCCTGAGAAATTATTTATGGAATTGCACTCTCAGAAATAAAATTGTCATGCTGCAAATTCTTGAATTCGATTAATCGGGTTAACCTTTATTTTATGTGGAATAGTAAAAATAAACGTAGAACCATTTCCTATTTCTGAATTCACAAATATCACCCCTTGCCGTTGTTCAATAATTTTCTTTGCAATCGAGAGCCCAACTCCCATCGTTTCACAATCATCTCTTCTATTCAAAGTTTGAAAGAGTACAAAAATTTTATCGTGAAATTGTGAATCTATACCTGGACCATTGTCTTTGATATAAATTGTGGTTTGATGTATATCTTCTTCTGCATAAATTTTAATTAATATTTCATCCTTATCGTTAAAGCGGATTGCATTATCAATTAAGCTTGAAAACACTCGTTTGATTTTATATTCTTCTGCAATAATTTTTGGTAATTCATTTTGAATATCAAATGTAATTTTTTTACCTTCTTTTTCAATTACTAGAAAATCCACCAACAGTGAATTTATGCAAACTGCACT
Source organism: Bacteroidota bacterium (assembly GCA_031361545.1). GTDB lineage: Bacteria > Bacteroidota > Bacteroidia > AKYH767-A > 2013-40CM-41-45 > JADKIH01. The sequence continues at coordinate 3,174 of JANLRG010000729.1, read as the reverse complement.
TATTTTTGATTCGCTTTTTTCAGCTTTAGTATATTCTAACAAACCATTCAATAGTAACTCCATTCTACCTACACGTTGCTTTAGAATATTGAAATTGGCTTTAACTCCTTCTGGTAAATTACCCACCATATCTTCTTCAATCATTGATGTTAACCATGCTACTGCTCTTAGTGGTGATTTTAAATCATGCGATGCAATGGAAACAAATTTTTCTAAGTCTTTGTTTGCATTTTCTAAAGAGATGGAGTAAGCTTCCAACAATTCATTATAGTGTTCCAACTTTTCATTTTGACGAATAACTTCATCTCTTGATTTCTCTATACTTTTAATCACAACATTATTTCCACTTTGCAAATAAGAAGCTAGAGATGCGATTAAAACACAAGTCAGTAACCCATTCGTTAGAAAATCTTGACTAACAAGACCCATGTCGTTTTTGAACATATTGAAATTGGTCCAAGTGGTATATTTCCCTATCAAAAACATAAAAATAAAATGTAACATGATAGCAACTGTATAATACTGCCCAGATTTTTTTCCTAATAAAAAGAAAGCGTAGATAATAACGGCTCCCCAATAAAGCGAACCGCCAGTTAAAATTCCACCACATGTGTACGCAACTGTGTGAAGTAAAATAAATGCCGCTATCATCATTACCCAATAATGACGTTGTAATTTTGATGCTTGTGCTGTCATGAAAAAATTAAATTTCATTAGACACCCTAAGGATAAAATTAGCCATGGAAGTAAACCCGGATGCGGTATTGCTAATTCCATTTGAATAAAAACACTGGCGCAAACAAAGGCGCCTGTATATGAAAAAATTCTGTATAAAATAAAGCGCTGTCGTTCTATGACATCACTTCCGGAAATTTGGGAATAAACATTCTTTTTTACTAGAAAATTAATAATACTATGCATTGGTCAAAGTCATTGGATATTTGATTTATATCTAATGGCTAGCAAATGGTTTCTTTACTAGGGGAAAACTGTAAGAACTAATATCAAAAACTCCGAAAAAAGTGTTAAATATTGATGGTCATTCTTTAGGTGTTGAAAATCATTTCAGAGATAAAAATGAAATCTTGGCATAAATAAAAATATTACTCCATTTTGGCTCCTTGCGCTATCCATCTCCCAATCAATTCTCTTTCTTGATCTGTCATCTTTGTTTTATTTCCCTGTGGCATACTATGAGTATTGACCGCGCGCAGTAAAATCTTGTCTGTCATTTTTTGAATTTGCTCTGCCGTCTCAAACATAACACCATTCGGTGCAACTTTTTGTACATCATCTGTTGGGTGCGAAGAATGACATTGGACACAACGCTGATTAAAGATCGGTTGGATTTCGCTAAATTTAACTGGTGTTGAATTTACATTAAGTGTTTTTGTCGGCGCTGTCACAATCACCAATGCTAAAATTGCTATCGTCGCAAAAGGAATCATCCAAACCGATTTTTCTCCCTTCTCATGTAAGTTAATATAATGTCTCACCGCAACACTTGCTAAAGTTAGACCTGCTAAGACTGCCCAATTATTGGTGTTGCCAAAAGTAGAAGGGAAGTGATTACTGATCATAACAAAAATTACTGGCAAAGTAATATAGTTGTTGTGAAGTGATCGCAACCCTGCCATTTTTCCTAACTCAGGATTTAATGGTCGTCCCTCTTTTGCTGCTGATACCAATTCTTTTTGTGATGGAATAATTACAAAAAAAACATTCGCTGCCATAATCGTCCCTAGTATTGCTCCGATGTGCATGAACGCTGCTCGACCACTTAGCAAGTGACTTAAAACATAAGAGTATAATACAACAATAAAAAATCCGATGATGGCGAATAATTTTTTCTTGTGAATTAAAGAAGATTTGCATAACGTATCATAAATTATCCAACCACTTACTAAACTTCCAATACCAATTACAATAGCCATTGTTGGACTAATGCTGCTAACTGCAGGATCTATCATGTATGCTTTCGCGTCTATGTAATAGACAATGTTCATTAATAAAAACCCACTTAGCCATGTAAAGTATGCTTCGTATTTAAACCAATGAAGTTTCTTTGGAAGTTCTTTCGGCGCTAATTTGTATTTCTCTACATAGTAAAAACCACCACCATGAATGGCCCACAAATTTCCGGCAAGCTCATCGCGTAAATTTTCAGTCCGGTTTAAACTGTTTTCTAAAAAAATAAAATAAAAGGAAGCACCAATCCAAGCAATACCAAATACAACATGAGTCCATCGAACAATTAAATTCATCCAATCCCAAATATGAGACGAAGATCCACTTCCTAAAATTCGGCCAGCAACAAAAATAGCTGATGTAATTACTAAGATCGATAAAACAGTTGTCCGAGTTTGCTTCATTAAAATTTTCGCTTCATTAACATCATGGCTTTCACTCTTAACTTTTCTTAAAGCTAAAATTCCTGAAGTTAATGCGCCAAGTATAATAATGATTAAAACAACAAGGGCAATTGTAAAGAGAGTGGATGAAATCATAAATAGTATTTCTTATTTACGACGACCCATGAGAATTCTGTAGAAAGAACGGCTGCGAATTTCTTCAATTGTGAGACCTGTAACCATAGCTTCCTTTTCTGTAATTGCTCCACAATTCAGTGCCTTTAAAAAATAATTCAACAACCCTTGTCCTGTTGCAGCATCATCAAATACGTCTCCCGATAAAGTAGCTTGTGCAGCTTTATCAACAAAATTTTTCAGACGGAGCGCAGCATCTTCGTAACTCTCCAGGAAAAATGTATAGGTCGCGGCATATCGCATTGGTAGTTGTGCTGGATTTAAATCCCAACCCTGATAAAAACCATTAATCAAAGAATGCATCGTATGTCCGTATCCTAATTTCCATGCTTTATGAATAACATTTCTATTTTCAACTTCCTGGTCTAAGGTTAACTTATCTCCACGATGTGGACCAACCGGCATAACATTCGTTGCTCCATCAGACAACATTATTCCAGTGCTTCCTAAAGCAACACGAGTCATGTGATGTGCAAAATCACAAACTGGATGATCCATGGTTTGATATTTAGCAGTGATATTGCAAGAGGCAGTGTAGTCGTATGTTCCAAAGTGAGCAGCGATACATCTTCCTTTTCCTGCACGAATTAATTTGAGAAGTGGATTCTTTCCGTCTTCATCCATTACC
>JANLRG010000681.1:0-1544 GCA_031361545.1 Bacteroidota bacterium | reverse complement strand
AGCCGCTGCAAAAATCAATTTGCACCAACAACGCCTTGAAGCCGCGGCAGAACAGTTAAAAAAGAACGGCGTCCGAACCGTCGTGGACATGGGTTGTGGCGAAGGGCGTTTGATTCGTTTATTGCTAAAAGAGGGTCAATTTGACAAAATTCTAGGCGTCGATGTCTCGATGCGGGAGTTGCAACGCGCCAAACAACGGCTCGATTTTGACGAAATGTCGCCGCGTATGCGCGAGCGGCTCGACCTTATGCAAGGCTCGGTGACGTACCGCGACCGCCGCATCGAAGGCTTTGACGGCATGGCTTTGGTCGAAGTGATTGAGCATTTGGAAGTGGATAGATTGGCGGCGATGGAGCGCGTGGTGTTTGAATTCGCGCAGCCCAAAACCGTCGTGGTGACGACGCCAAACGGTGAATACAACGTGAAATATGAAACATTAACCGCAGGTGATTTTCGACACGACGACCATCGTTTTGAGTGGACACGCCCCGAATTTGAAGCTTGGGCAGCTCGAATTGCCACTAATTTTGGCTATTCTGTTGACTTCTTTCCCGTCGGTGATTTTGATGAAATGGTTGGCGCGCCGAGTCAAATGGGGGTTTTTAGGAAAAATACTGAGGGGGTCAAAAAGGCGGATGCAAACCCGCATCAACCAAAACGCGTCTAAGATTGACCAGTCCATCTCTGGTCGGAGACGCAAAACATAGTACGTATCGGTTTTGAAAAACGGCACGAGCCCACGTTGTGCTTGGCAGTAGTGAGAAAAGAAAAAAGACTTACTGCGAGCGGGAAAAGACTTACTGCGAGCGGGGAAAAACAAAACTAAGACTTAGGGAGAGCAGGCAGAAAATTATAAATTATACCCCAACTAAAATATTAACAGGTATATGTAATTCTTTATGCAGCGTTCTAATTTGGTTCAACGATAATTGCCTTTTACCACTAAATATTTCAGACACCCTGTTAGAACCTAATAATTTAGCTAAGTCTTTTTTATTCATATTTAATTGTTCCATTGCCTGTTCAATAACTTCGGTTACAGTCAATTTAATTTTATTAAATTCAAAATTTTTCATTTCGTATGCTTCAATTAAAGTGGTCAAAGCATCAAGATGTTCAAATTGCTTATCTGCTTCTTTTGAGTCATCAAATTCCATATCACTTATTTCTTCTGCCCATTCGCAAAACTGCATATAGGTTTCTTCATTTGCAATTGGTGTTATCAAGTATTTTGAACTTGGAAATTTCTTCATTATGCGTTGTATTTTTAAATGTTAGCAATATCACTAATTTTATCATATTCTTTATGAGTGCCAATAAAACGTATATAAACAACTTGCGCTCTTGCATTAAATTTAAACTTAGCAATTAAACGGTATTTGTCTCGGGCGATGTTAAAAACAATCCTCTCATTACTTACATAATCGGCAGTATTGAATATTTGTATTACGTCCTGTACAGCATAAAAATTATTCTCGGTTACAGTATCGTACCAAAACTTTAATGACGCTTTTGCATCTGGGTATAGCCCAATAAAATCATTT
>JANLRG010000329.1:0-7023 GCA_031361545.1 Bacteroidota bacterium | reverse complement strand
GTTTTTTTAGTAAAGTCATTTCAAATTATACAAAAACTTATTTTTGTTCTTAGTTGCCTAAGCTGCAGGGCGACCGACTGATTTTTAAATTGTACCACTTAAACGACTTGGTTTCTTTTTCGTGTTTCCTGGCGGACGTCCAGGTCCACGTTGATTACTAGATTTCTTAGAGGTAGATGTTCTGACAGAGCCAACAGGTCTTCCAGGTCCTTTTTTTGGTCCATACAGATTTTTATTCTTGATAAGCAGGTTAAGTTTTGATTCAATGCTTCTAATTGTTTCAACTAACTCTGTCATTCCATCAACTAACGAACTTTTTGTTTTAGGTCTGGCCATTAAAATTAAGTTTTTACTGAAGTGAAGTTCAAAAGTAAGAACAAAAAACGAAGTTGTTCTATTAATTTTCTATTCAAATGTTAAAATAGAATTTTTTAAAAAGAAACAGTATTAACTTTGAAAAATCGGAATAAAAGGAGATAAAAATTATGTATAGTAAATTTTATTTCTTTGCGAATTAATAAGTGGAGAACTTAATACAGAACTCTTCTACGAATTACTAAAATGAATAAACATTTTATTCCTTACGAATAAACCACGCTTTAACTGAACTGTCTTGATTTGTTAAAACTAAATAATAGACGCCGTCACTTATATCATTGATCGAGATAGTTGAAGATATTGGACCTTGTTTGAAATATTTTATTTCTTCCTTCCTCACTTTTCCAGTGATGTCAAGAATTTTAATAGTCATATTGCCACCAATAGATTCAAATTGATAATTCAATATTTCTTGTGCAGGGTTAGGAAAAATTGACAATCCGTTTATTGTTGGATTCATTTTTACTGCAATAACTTGCGAGTAACTAAATTTACCATCGAAGTCAATTTGCTTTAGTCGATAATAGATAATTCCTTTTCCCGGCGAAACGTCAGTAAAAGAATAATAATTTTCCTGAGTCGAATTTCCAGTTCCTTTTATTTTTCCGATAGCTGTAAAATAAATTCCATCTGTTCCTCTTTCTAGAGTAAAGAAGTCATTATTAATTTCTGTAGCAGTTACCCACCAAGTCTGTACTGTTTCTTTCACAATTTTTGCCTCGAAGTTGATTAATTCAATAGGCAATGGAAAATTAGATTGCGCTGTTGCAAAATCCGAATTAAATCCGAGCATTCCACTTCTCTGACTTCCATTGACGGTGCTTGATAAAACACAGTTACCATCTAAGCCCCAAGACCCTGTAGACGCAGGATCTCTTTTCATCGCAGTCCATCCCCCCGGCGAGGCAATATTTGTATAATTAGTGTTGAACAATGTAATATCGTAGTTGCCTGTACTATTATTTGCCAACGAATTAAAAGTCCAGAATCCATTATTGAGAGCAGGGTTTAATGAATAGTTTGCGTAAACACACTCACTACTAACTGGACCATTGGGAACCGATGGCCATGAAGTAAAATAGGTATACAACTCGGGAATTTGAGTCGCTGTTGTGAAATTTATTTCTGCACGCTGATAACCTTTTGCACTATTACCAACAGGAAACTCATAAATTCCAGTTGCATTATTATTTAATACACGACGTAAATTTCCTTCTACATAGCTAGTAGAATTTCCAATTGTCACTGCAGAATTAGCAGCGTTTACAACATAGACTTGTTTATATCCTGTTACAATTTTTCCTTTTGCTAAGTTAAGCGTTCCGCCGACATATAAATCATTCAAACTTCCTCCTCCTAAAACCAATGCAACATTTGTTGTTTGATTTATAGAAACGTTATTGAAAACTACATTGCTAAGACCTGCATTCGTAAATGTTTGATTGGTTGATCCATTGAATTCATATTTGCCAGCTACAATGGGTGAATTATGAGTGTTTGTTCCATTCAAGATATAAAAGTTATTTCCTATAAATATATCTTTTGAATTAGAATCGAAAAATCCAGTTGTCAAAGAATCATTTTCTTTGATTTGAATATTACTATTGATGAGTAAAGTGCCTGATGGCTTTTGCATTGAAAAATTTGCAAATGAGTTGGTACCAGTTAAGGATCCTGAAATTTGTTGGAGACCACTACCTACAAATTTCACAGTTGAACCCGGAAATGTGATAAGTGTTCCATTGTTTGTAAAATCTCCACAGACAGATAAAGTAACATTAGAATTAATTGTCAATGATGCTCCCGGATTTATCGTGATATTGTTTACTGTTTGATCAGCCGTCACTACAGGTTGATTAATAGAAGTTGTACCGATAATTGCATCTGCAGAACAATTTGGTGGCGCACACGCACCCCAATTTGCAGAAACACCCCAGGTAGTATTTGTTCCTCCTAACCATGTCATCGATGATGGAACTACAGCGTAATTAACCGGATCTGGATAGCCAGTAAAATTCATTGTGAAACCAGAAGTGCTATTGGTGTAGTTGGAAACAAATAATAAATATACTTGTCCAACAGTCGCTGCAATTGCCGGCTCATACGATTCATTAAAACCGGGATATGAACCAGGTGAATTTCCAGTTCCACTTAGTCCAGTCACTCCTAAAGAACTATAGTTACATCGCAAAGGTGTTGTAGATGGAAGTTGAGAACATTGAAGTCCACTTATTCCTACTTCCCAAATTGCAAAATCATAATCTGTACTAGTGGTACTTGGTGCACCTAACCAATCGTTCGGAATAATATCAAATTCTAAATTGCCATTTATTCCGATTGGAATAGTGTACCATGATCCTGAACGTTCTCCTGAAAGTAAGCAGTTAAGCCCTGAACCAAAGTCGCAGTAATTTCCAAAGGCAGTGAACCCTGGATTCGCAACTGAAATAGTATTCTGGCAAATTGGCAAAGGAAGGGTGCAGTCTTGTCCATAGACAAATGGTAATCCTGTTGTGCCATCTACTGCAAGAATACCAAAAGTTCCAGTACGATCATCTTCTCCATCTACTCTCACATAATACGTTTGGCCTGGTGTCAAGCCGGAAACAGTTAGCTGAGAATTAAATAGTGTGTTTGAGCCACAAGAAATATCTTGGTTGCAAGAAGAAGAAGTTGGTGCTACTTGAGTGAGAGAATTACAAGAGCCCGTGTATAATGCAATTTGTGTATTAGCTAGAGTTCCTAGAAATGTTTTGATAATTAAAGTTGAACTTGAAGGTACTACAGTGTACCAAACAGTATTGAGTGCACCAGTTGTCCAACAAGTTGGTGCTGTTGGCTCAAGAGCACCATTAGAACAGCTATTGTCTCCATTCACATTTGTATTTAATGGTAAAGAGGTTGCGTTGCAGGGCAAGTCATTTACTATAGAGCCTGCAGCAGAAGTGATATTGATATCATAACTTACACCACTAGGTGGTTCCCAACTATCGACAATAATATAATAAGTTCCCGGTGCTGGCAGAGAAAAATTACCACTTACATTTCCTCCGCCAATAAAGCCTAAACAATTTGCTCCTGCCGTTCCTGGACAATTTTGATAAACCATAAACCCGGTCTGAGCTGAAGAGGTATTTGAGAGCACCACACTGATACATTGTGGAAAAGAAACAGTGAGTGAATAAACCATATCTTCTCCGCTTTCATAAAGCGATCCACAAGAGCCGATAGATGCATTGGTATAATCATTCCCTTTGCATAAAGTTGACTGACTTAAAGCTGTAAAAGGCAGATTCGCAGTTATGGCATTTCCACAAATAGACCCAGGAAGAAGAGTAGTTGTTGGAGATGTAATTGAAAGGGCGTAATTGCTTATTCCAGTTGTTGAATTTCCATCAACTACTAAATAGTAAGTATTTCCTGCTATGACGTTGGCGCAAAAAAATTGATTTCCAGAAGTGCTTTGTGAATTTTCAACGCATGTTCCACCTTGTCCAATAAATGGGCAGCCATTGTAGAGCATGATTCCAACATTGGAACCTCCACTAGTTAATGAAACAGAAATGTTTCCTGAAGTGGTCGGTGTGAAAATAAAAACTTCATCGGGTCCTTGATAGTAATTGCTGTTTCCACAGACAACAACATTATTTGCTGTAAGTTCATTTCCTCTGCCCACTGTTGTTCTGCCCGTGGAACTATAAGGTAGTGATGAAACATTGACGACACCAACTCCAAGTCCGGTAGGGCATGTTGGAGGTGGCGGAGATGTAATACATATATTAAATTCAAAACTTCCGGGAATTCCGCTACCATAATCGTAAACTCTAATGTAATAAACATTACCAATGATTAGATTATTAGCTGTTAAATTTTCAGTTCCGCCTGAATTAGGATTATTAGCACAACCTAGACTAGTCATTGCTCCACATGGACCTGAAAGCATTTCAATTACAGCATCAAATTTTGGTGGTGCGGTAACTGTGATGAGATGACTGATCTGCGTTGCTGTAAATGAAAACCAAACATCATCATTGGCTGTACCTGAACATCCGGTAGGAGGAGTGGAAGCGGTCGTACCATAAGTAGTTGCACAGATTGGAGCACAAATACCGTTTTGTACTGAAGGCGTTAAGTTAATTGCACCAGAACAATTGTTATTGGCAGCGGGAGAAACGACTTCTATGGCTCCATCCATTGAATTATTTGTAGTACCTGAACTGATTCGAATTATGCGGAGAAAATAAGTTGTGCCAGGAACTGTTGTAGAGGTCAGAGTTTCTGTAGCTCCATTTCCCACTGAATTTATACAAGATATTTCTGTCATGGAACCACATACTCCAGTGTAAAGAGCCAAAGCTACATTTCTATTGTTTGCATTTAAAGTTGCAATGATAGAAGTTGAAGGACTTGTGGCAATAAACTGATACCAACCGTCTCTCTTATTATTTGAGAAAGAAACACAAGCGGTATTATTAGAAACGTTGGCAGAATTATCAACATTGTATGATTGAGGAATTGAGTAAGGGGCTGCTCCAGTGCATGGATTAACTTGTAGAATAGGAACACTAGTGAGAGGACATAAATTATCAGATTGTGCCTTCGAGCTATTTATTGCAATGAAAAAAACAAGCGATGTAAGTAGAAAGAGTGTATGAATTGTTTTCATGGAAAATGGGTTGAAATTTTATTGGATGATATTTATTTTATACTTCGATTTAATTTTGGGAATATCTGAAGTGTGAAGTATGTCAACTGTAGAATTAATTTCTTGCGATTGAATATTTTTTAAAATGGATTCTTGTGTAATAAAATTTTCTTCATAAGAAATAATCATCACTTTCAATTCATAGCAAACTTGAATAGATAATATTCCTTTCGTGGACCTTAAACCATTATTAATAATTGTCGCGTTTTTATCGGACAAATACGGAATTGAAAGAAGCATTTCTTGATTAGAAACAGCAGGAGCAGAATAAGAGGAAGTACTTTTTCCAATTAGGATGATAAAAATTATAAAAAATCGTGCAGATGACTTCATGCATTTAGGGTTTAATCTTGAATACGAAAATTGTTAATAGAGGGTCAACCAAATAAAAGCCATTTCTTACAGTCGCCAGATTTTTTTTAAAAATTGAACCTTGGACATGAATAACCAAGCAAATAAACCTTGAACCTTGAACCTTGCTGGCAATTGAAGAGAGAAGGTATGTTTCAATTATATAATTCAGTAGATTTTTAAAAGAATATCCAAAAACCTTACAATTTTATTTTAGAGAGCAATAGAAGTATTTTGGTATTTATATTTTTTGTAATGAAAAATCAATCAAACAGATTAATTGTGAAATAAAATTTAAGAGTTGTTTTTAGATAGAAATGTTTCAATAAAAACATAGACCGAAAGAATATAAGTTCCGAAAAGATAAATTGGTACTGGAGCAAGATAAATGATGTAAGAAGATGACGAAACTAAAATCATTGTGATGAAATAAAATTTTCTTTTTTGCAGGAGTACAATTAAAAATAGAAAACCAAATACAGATGCAAAATAAGTTAAGGCAAGTGAACTGGTAGCATAACCAAAAGAAAAAGATTCAAACACATTAAGCAGTGCATTTCTAAAAACTATAAGTGGTTTTTGATGACAGAATAAAATAAATTGATCAAGTCCCCAGCGCGCCTCTCCCATTATCACTTCTGGATCATACATGGAAGGAGTGCTTTCATATGAATAATTATTTCCTGTTGCTATATTATAATTTTGAAAAGAAATATTATCCGAAAAATTTTTAACAGGAGAATCGGGATACGCTCCGAGTGAACTGTACATGACATGTCCAGGATGTTTCGATAGATAAGTTGGATTACAAAGAGTGATTGTAAAGATTAATATTCCGATGGCAACAATTCGATTCAAGGCTGGCAGTTTTTTGAATGCAAATGCAAGAGTGAAAATGCTTAGAGGAAGAGTTGAAATCCGAACATGATACAACAATGCAAAAAGAATAGCAAAAGCTGTAAGCCAATAGCTGTTTTGTTTTTTCTCGTTTAACAAAATTAAAATGAGAAGACCGCCATTGATTACTTGCCAGAAATAATAGAAAGGGAAAAGTGTGAGATAAATAATAAATGGGTTGACAGCATAAGCAAAGAAAAAGACAGTTTGCTTTTTTGATTCTGATAGCGAAAACAGAATTAAAATTGAGAACGAGATGTGAACCAAAAGCTGCAATAATTTGAGAGCGCCAATTTGTCCAAGAAAAGGAAATAAAAAACTTGCAAGCCGAATGATATAAAGTAATCCTGGTTGGTTAATTGAATAATCATGCAAGTTCAATTTGGTTTCTGAAAATCTAAAATGGTTGATAGCATACACTTTTTCCGATTTATTTTGAATACTGTTTATTTTTTTCAAAGAGTCAACTTCGTTTAAGTTGAAAGTCCATGGTTCACCAGATTTCATAATGGTGGCTCCAGAAAAATAGGGGACGGTAATTTCTGGCGTCATTATTTTCCCTCGATCAACAAAGTGAGCAATTAATAAAACTGCTGTCGTGCAAATAATAAAAATAGGTAAAAGGCTATATTTCATTTTTTACCAAATTAGTCAAAAAGCGTAATTTAAAAAACTCAAAAATTAGATTCAAA
>JANLRG010000328.1:0-1169 GCA_031361545.1 Bacteroidota bacterium | reverse complement strand
TCTTGTGATTTTTGTCAGCACTGTATTCCACTACCCGCATACAACCATTTCACTATACCAAATTACCCGAATTATTACCTCGGTGCAGAAGGAGGTACTATTTGCGATAGCTTGCCAACGGGAATTACAACTATCAGAAATCCAATCAACGAGTTTTTGCTTTTCCCGAATCCTGCAAATCGCGATGTGTACCTCACGCTTTCAAAAGATAAACTTCAATCTGTTTCTGTGTACAACTCCGTTGGTCAAATTGTTTTATTGGAACACGATGTAATTAAAAACGAATACTTGCATTTTGATGTTTCGAAATTGGAGAGTGGGTTTTATTATGTAGAGGTTGTAACTGCGAAGGAGAGGGTGGTGAGGAAGTTTGTGAGGGAGTGAGGAATGAATGATGAGTTATGAATGATAAATGATAAATTTCCAACAATGAATAAAATGAATGGATAAATGGTAGCTGATGAATCGTAAGCATCCGACCAAGTACACTTTACAACATACAAAACTATTCTTAAGGAAGCAATTCTTCCAATCGATTCGCTTTCCAATCCGGGAGTATTTCAAAAAGGTTTTTTAGCCACTCAAAAGGTTCAATGCCTTTGACTTTGGAAGTGCCCAGTAGAGAATAAAACATGGCTGGATTTTTATCCACATTTTTATGCTCATAACGTTTTCGTTTTTGAATGGACGAAAGAAATATTTCTGATAAAATAAATTACAATTGATCAGAGGAAATCTCAATCGATGCTGTGATGGAATTTAATTTGGGTAGTTCGAACGTTCCTTTCTCCAATCGTTTTGAGTAAATCACAAAACCATCGCCTTGCCAATGCAGTATTTTAATTTTGTTACGAGGCTTGGAAATAAAAACAAATACATCACCTGAGAGTGGCGACATTTTAAATTCATTGATCACTAGTCCACTCAAACCATCGTATCCTTTTCGCATATCACAGCCGCCACGATAAATAAAATACCGGTAGCGGTTCACAAAAGAAATGTTCATTTCAAAAGTGATCGATAAATTCTGATGATAAGGGTTGATACAAATCGATTCGCTTTTGTTCAGACAAATGAATTTGTGCAAAGAATCGCTCGCTGCTTTGAACAGTTGATTGAGATAATCAAACTTCTGTTTTCAGTTTTGATTTTTGCTCTTTGTTCCAAGT
>JANLRG010000675.1:0-9241 GCA_031361545.1 Bacteroidota bacterium | reverse complement strand
TTGCGTAACATCAGTCATTTAGACTTATCAGTATTTTCCCGATTATTTGACTTGAACACAGCACCTACTTAGCTTGATTATTGGACATTTTTTTAAAAAATATGCTGATAACTAAAAATTTGAGTAGTAAAAAAAAAGCACCGCTCACGCAATGCTTTCTATCAAATTGGTATGAAAAAACTAAACAACAAGAATGTATCAAAAACAATAATCAGCTATTTGGTAATCCACAAATCACTATTCACATTGTCAGTGTTGCCTTCAAATTGATTTTTCAAGGCAGACGTCCAATTTTCAGCGTTGGTGGTTCGCTCACTGAGGGGGTACTGCCAACGCTTAGGAATCCGCTGAGAATTGACATTGGCAGGACCTACCAAAAATGTAGGAATACCCGTGCGGCGTTGATTGTAGAATGATTCCCAACTTGAGTTTTGGAAAAATCCAATGTATTTTTGGAGGTTAATTTGAGTCAAACCGGCTGCATTATTACCGCTGTATTTGACTTTTGTTTGCGCCAAATAAGCAGTAATAGTGGCATCATCTGCCCCGAAGAACTTCATTGAAGCGGTTATACCTTTGTTGTACCAGTCTTCTGCGTTGCCCGTTGCCCAACCTCGGTTGATACCTTCCGCATTATTGAAACACATTTCTACGTAACCGATTAAAATATTAGGCTCGGCAATATAGCCTGCATAATACCGCTTCCGATTGATGAAAGAATACTCTCCTTTCAAAGCTTTTGTACTCATCACGTCCAAGCCTTCACCTGTGCTGGCACCTTCGTAAGCGTCAAAATCCTTAGCCGTTCTGCCTGCTTTAATGGCAACTTCTGTTGGTTCGCAAGTGACAAATAAGCGAGCATCTTTCAAATCTTTCAAAATATCCACGTATGTTTTAGCCATGTTGTTGCGCGTAGCATCGAAGCCAAAGTTGTCAGGATTGGTCGGATATTTATTTATTGAGTTGTAAGAGTATTGCAAATTATCGCTCATACCCGTCAGTACAGGGTATTTTGTGGGATTGCTGATGATGTCTGAAAACTGTTTTTTAATATTCAAATCCGTATCAGTCTCTTTTTTACTCAACTGAACCAAAATGCGCAAGCGGAAAGTATTGACTACTTTTTGCCATTTGCGGAGGTCATTGTTCAAATAAATATCGCCCGATAAAGACACGTCAGCAGCATTGATGAGGGTGCTCAAATTATCATTCGCTTCTTCAAGCCATTTTAAAGATTGTTGAAATACGGCTTTTTGACTATCATATTTGGGCTTAAATACCGCGTCTTGCGCTTGTAAAGTTTGGCTCAAAGGCACATCACCCACGCGCAAAGACATATTTGTGAAAAGATAAGCCCGCATGAATTTACCAATGGCAGCGTATGGATTGACGGCTTTTGCCCCGTTTTTAATGGCTTCTTCCTCCATTTTTTGCACATTGTAAAGTGTACCAAAAGTCAAAGCACTGTTTGTCCAACCATAGTTTTGATTGCCATAGTATTCGTAATTGACGCACCAATATTGGGCATATTTTGAGGCATCGCTCCAGGGTGCGCTGCTGTAAAGACCATTAATATCATTGCAAATGCCATTGAAAACTAAGGATGCAGGTGCAGTAGTCGGCGCATTTGGATTGATTGCCAACTCATTAAAATCTTGACAAGCACTGACACTCAAGCCAACGACTGTCAAAATAAATATTGCTAATTTATTGAATTTCATTGTTTTATAGTTTAATTAATGATGAACTATGAATGATAAATGATGAATTTTAAATGATGAACCTTTTAATAATCAATATTTTATGTAAAATACTGAGGGGGTAAAAATTCATCACTCATCATTTATCATTCATCATTTTAAAAAGTGATATTCAAATTCACACCATAGCGTTTCAAAGTCGGCGTTTGCAAACCTGAACGCCCATCGCCTGGACTGGCGTATTGGTCAATATCGAGGTCTTTGACCTTCGCCCAATAAGCCAGATTTCTGCCGATGAAAGACAAGCTGGCTTGGCGGACGCCGATGTTTTTCAAAAGGCTTTGTGGCAATTGGAATGTCAAGGTCACTTCTCGCAATTTCAAATAAGTACGGCTGTAAACAGTGCCTTCGTCGGTGCCATAATAGCGACTAATCCAGTCTTGGAGGAAAGTTTTATCGGTGTTGGCAGTAAATTGCAACTCTGAATAATTGGTAACGATGCCATTATTATCGTAATTGATTTTACCTGCATTGCTCACGACCACACCGTCACCTGCCCATGTTTTTGTTCCTTTTGTATCGGCTTCACGCGCAGCAGCCATTGCCCCTTCTACTGTTGCAATATGGCGACCACCGCGATATGTTTGACGCTCTACATAATCGCCGATGACACCCCCAACACGACCATCGAATTGTACGCCCAAACTGACATTTTTATATGAGAATGTATTTTTAACAGACCAAACCCAATCAGGATTGGTGTAACCTAAAAACTGATTGCCTTGACGCAAAGGCAAGGCACCTGAATATACAATAGGCTTGCTGGGGTCATAAATGGTCATGCCATCTACCACTTTTGTACCCGTGCGGACGAAAGCTGTACCGATGTATTTGTCCAAGCGATCACCCACCTTGAAGAAGGTGTTAAAAGTTTTGATAGAGGGGTCTGCTGCATAAATTTCTTTTAAAGTCTCTTGATATTTCGACCAGTTGGCAAGGATGTCCCAAGTAAAACCAGCTGCTTTTATAGGCGTACCAGTCAAGGTTAACTCTATGCCTTTGCGCTCGGTTTTCAAGCCATTCGTACGGAAAGACGTTGGACCTGATGCTTCTGAAACAGGTAAATTGAAGATTTGAGGACCATCTATAGCATCAAAATAATTGACATCAAAACCAATGCGGTTTTTAAATAAACGAATATCAGCACCCACTTCATAAGTAGAGCTAAATGAAGGTTTTAAATTTTGATCAATCAAAAAGCGGTTGTAGTAAGCTGCTGTTTGATTGTTATAGGGCTTGCTGATGCCATAAACAGGCAGTAAATAGTTGGGTCCGCCATAAGGTGTGCTATAATTGACACCATAATCAGAAAAATATCCTGCTGCACCAATCGTATTGGAAGTCAAAGAGCCGCCTACATTGGCATACGACCCCCTCAGTTTGAGGTATGAAATAACACCCATATTCACCATTTCAGAAGGCAAAATGCTCATAGATACTGAGGGGTAGAAGTAGGTATTATTTTTAGGTAAAAGTGCGGAGCTTTTATCTACACGCCCTGTTAGAGAAAGATAAGCATAGGTTTTATAATTAAAATCCGCATAACCATACACACTCGGCACTGTCATAGCAGCATTAAAATTAGCGGATTTCAAAGGATTTAAAGTATTGCTGAAGGTATAAAGACCCGGCACATTGAGGTAATCTGTAGTGATATAGCTTGAGCGATAGTATAAATTACGCAAGTTAGCCCCTGCCGAAGCCTTCACCCCAAAATCCTCCGTGATGTTTTGATTGTATGATAATAAAAGGTCGGTGTTGCTATCAAAAAGATTGCGTTTGTCTTCACGATAGTCGCCTTTGCCTTCTTCACGACCGTAAGTAGTAGAGGAATAAGGGAGTTTTTCAGTTCTTAGTAAGTCATAAGTCGAAATTTGAGTGCGCAATTGGGCAGTCAAATTGGGTAAAATTTTGTATTTTAAGGCAGTATAACCGTAAGTATCATTTTTGTAATGACCGCGCAACCACTCATAAGCCATGAAATAAGGGTTGTTGTAACGCT
Source organism: Bacteroidota bacterium (assembly GCA_031361545.1). GTDB lineage: Bacteria > Bacteroidota > Bacteroidia > AKYH767-A > 2013-40CM-41-45 > JADKIH01. The sequence continues at coordinate 5,479 of JANLRG010000675.1, read as the reverse complement.
GATATTCGGCATAAATTTGCTGAACGCCTTCTTTCCCTTTTTGCCAATAAGAACCGCCTTTTTTAGGATTAAAATCATCCACATTCCAGTCAGCACCACCCCAAGTGATGATATTATAAATCATCGAATTGGGTCCATATTGCACATCAGGATAGTTGGGCGTGAATTGACGATTGTAATTAATACCCGTTTCAAGCCTTAATTTATCTGAAATATTGAACCCAGCCGTTGTATTCAAATTGATAGTATTGAGCCAAGTATTGGGCATAATACCTTGCTGATAGCCATGCGAACCCGATACTCGGTAGTCAAATTTGTCATTTGTACCTGAAAATGCTAAGTTATTGGTCGTGATAAGACCAGGGCGAAGGAAGCGGGTTAAATTATCTTTTCCACGTGCTACCCAAGGTGTGCCTTGCCTAACGCCTGTGTAAGGATCAAGAGGGCTGTCGTACTGAGGGATAAGTTGCCCGTTGAATTTAGGTCCCCAAATATCATAATCGCCATCATTTTGTCCACTCCCACGACCATCTACAAATGAATATACCCCATGGTCGCCGGGTCCATATTCGTCTTGCACTTTTGGAATGGCTGTGAAACCATTTTCAACCATCGTGGAGCTATTAAACTCTACTGAAAACCCGCGTTTGTCTTTAGTTCCGCGCTTTGTTGTGATTTGGATAGCCCCGAATTGACCCCTCGAACCATAAATAGCCGAAGCCGTCGGACCTTTCAAAACTGTGATATTTTCAATGTCATCATTGCTGATATTCCAAGTATCGGTATTGATAGGCACACCATCCACAACATAGAGCGGCGTGCGACCCCTCAGTAAAACTTGTGGTGCGCCCAACATTTCACCCGTGACGCCTACGGTCAAACCGGCTACTTTACCCACAAGGTTTGCGACAGGGTTGGCTTCTCGGGCTTTAGTCAGTTCAGAACCTTTGATGTCTTGAACTGCAAAACCGACCGATGCTTTGGATTTTTTAATGTCCAAAGCAGTAGTCACCACCTCTTGCAAAACTGTGGATTGCACTTTCAATGACAACTGAATACCATTTTGAGCCGACACTTCGGTTGTTTCAAAACCGAGAAAACTGACAACTAATGTTTCACCGATTTTAACATCAAGACTGAATTGACCATCTAAGTCCGTTAAAGTGCCTTTAGTCGTGCCTTTTACAACGACTGATGCGCCTGGAAGCGGGCTGTTGTCACCGCCATCGATGATTTTACCACTGATTTGAGCAAAAGACGCTGTTGCCAAAAGCAACAACGCCCCAGCCAAAATGAGTCTGCGAAGAGCGTTTAAAATTTTCATAGCTTTATTCTTTAAATGATACACAATAGTGATGGGTTTAGTTAAAAAGATGTCGTTATTTTCGAGGCAAAGGTAGGTGGGCACTTCATGAGGTATTGCGTTTTGGTGTTTAAGTTATTGTTTAGAAATTGTTAAGTTTGTGTAAAGCCGACATCTTAAAAATTTCACATAGACTTAACATTGGATTTAGGTAGATTTAATATTCACAATAGACTTTTGTCAATAAAATCTTAACTATGAAAAAAATGAACCTGTATTTTAAAAGCATTTTGACTTTGCTTCTCTTTTGCTATACAATAAATGGATATGCGCAATCGAAAACAGAAAACTTGATAGTCGTTACGCTTGATGGCTTTCGCTGGCAAGAGGTGTTTCGGGGCATAGATTCAACCTTGACAGAAACGAAGGAATACAACTCCAATATCAAGGAATTGTATAAAACTTTTGGTGCATCAACACCTCAAGAAAGGCGTCAATTGTTGATGCCTTTTTTATGGAAAACCATTGCTCAAAAAGGACAAATTTGGGGCAATAGACAGTTAGGTAATTATGTGAATGTGGCAAATCCGCATTGGTTTTCATATCCCGGGTACAACGAAATTTTCACAGGCTACCCCGATACAACCATTAATTCGAATGATAAAATATTGAACCCACATGAAAATGTTTTGGAATTTTTGAATCGTCAAAAAGGATTTGAAGATAAAGTAGCAGCTTTCACGTCATGGGATGTCTTTCCTTTTATTTTCAATGAACCCAGAGCCAATTTTACAGTGAATGGAGGTTTTGAAGATGTGAAAGGTAAAATCAACGAAGCACAAAGGGCTTTGAATGAGATGCAGTGGTTTCAAACCCCATTTTTGGGTGATGTGCGCTTTGATTTTTCGACCTACCAAATAGCCAAAGAATATATTCGCCAAAATAAAACTCGTGTTTTATACTTGGGTTTTGATGAGACGGATGACTTGGCACATGAGGGACACTATAATCTTTATGCTCAGGCAGCCCATAAAATAGATACCATGCTGGCAGATTTATGGCGCTTCGTCCAGATGACCCCTCAGTATAAGGATAAAACAACCTTGCTTATTACGTGCGATCATGGGCGTGGCGATGATGGCAAACGCGGCTGGCGCGATCATGGAACAGGAACAAAAGACAGCGACCAAATTTGGTTTGCCGTTATCGGACCCGATACGCCTGCTAAAGGTGAAATATCAAAAGCAGGACAGTGGCATCAAAAACAGTTTGCAGCAACTATAGCACAATTTTTAGGCTTTGAGTTCAAACCTCAGCATCCAACAGGTGAGCCCATCAAAGAGATTTTGCAACAGAAAAATTAGCTTTTTTAAGTAAATACCATACCGCCTTGCACAATCTCATCCGCCAAACCAAATGAGAGCGTCATCCCTGCGCCACTCATTGCGTTGACGATTGTCACCCCGTTTTCAGGTTCAATAATGAACTCCGATTGTCCGTTCAGTTTGGGATAAATGCCATGCCAACGGTCGGCAATAGCCATATCAGGTATTTCAGTAAATGATTGTAAGTAGTTGATTATCAAGCTATTAATCTCTTCTTTATCGAATGGGTCAAGTGCCAATCCATACTCATGCGAATCGCCCAGAATCAACTCACCCCAAGAGTTTTGAGACACCAAAACATGGATGCCATATTCTTTAAACCGAGGTTCTTCAATGTCGAAACGTGCACTCAATTGGGGTAGGGTAGGGCAATTTTGAAAAGACTTGTAATGCCGCAAAGTCAAACCCCCACAAAGCATAGCGCCCATATTAAAATCCTCCCCTTGCGAAACAGTAGAAAGCATCTGCAATTTACATTTTGTAATGCCTGATTGCTGAAATACTGAGGGGTATAAGGTTTCAAAATCTGCCCCACTGCACACATAAATATGCTCATTGGCTTTGTATTCAGTATCAAAAGTGTAGGCAGAAGGAAAATCAATATCCGTGATAACCGTATTGAAATAAAAATCGACACCGTATTTTTTTTGAATATAATCCGACACCATTTTAATAGCTATGCGAGAGTGAATATTCACCTCTGTTTCACTCCAAAGAGCACCCTGCAAACCCTCCATTCGAGCAATCGGGCTAAGGCTTCGGACATGGGCAGGAGTTACCAATTGACATTGATACCCCGCGCCTTTTGTAGCAGCAACAAATTCCTCCAAAACAGCCATTTCGTCCTGATGATAAGCCAAATGCAATGAGCCTGTCGGGCGCGCCCACATACCCGTTTGGCGAGAAAGGTCGAGCCATATTTCACGGCTTCGCATGGCGCGGTCAAATAAATTGCCTGCGGGTTGCCCAATAGGCCACACCATTCCAAAATTACGCACTGATGCCCCTGAGGCTTGTGGATGTCGTTCAAAAACAGCCACTTTTTTACCTCTTTTGGCGTTTGCCAATGCCATTGATAAGCCGACGATGCCTCCGCCGACAATTATTACATCATATTTCTCACTAATTTTCATAAAGTTCAATTAAAAAATTAATTCAGGGAAATCTCCTCTACATGGTGATTGATTCGTTGAGATTCATATCGTTGGATAAAATAGAAAAAAGAGGCAGTCACTAACAACAAACACGACATGCCGACGATATAACCCGACTTTACAAAAAAGGCAACCCATGAAAAATGCGCCCTACTGAAATGCTTATAAAACATCACGATGATACTACCCAAATAGCCAAAAGCATCTGCTACATACATCAAAAATCCCACATTGCCCACTTCTTTAAAAGTTGCCATCATGCGCTCAAAAATCAAGCTTTGAAATAAAATATAGGCGAGATATAAACCAAAACCGACCATAATCATCCATTTTATAGGCGATATAAAGCCCATTTCGTAAGCGTAAGTAGAAGCTATTAAGGTCAAACCACCTAAAAGAATAAAAAGATGATTGTACCAAAAAGCTACAGCATTATTTTTGATGAAAACAGTCGCTCCAACAATTATTAAAACACAAATCGCTATCGGCAATTCTGCTGTTGTCAATATCATGGCATCATCGTAGCCGAGAGATTGCCACAGCTCTACGATGAAATTGTCTCTAAAATCTCGAAAAGCTGTTAAAACGAAGTAAAAAGCAGTCAGACTGACAATCCCAAAACTGTATTTTTGGAACAAAGTGCGGCGTTGAGCGCCCGTCATGGGTTGGCGTGGAGAGCGATTTTCGATGTCCAATACTGAGGGGGGTGGTATTTGCGAAAGCATCCAAACAGATAACAGCATCGGGATAACAAATATGCTGCCTGTGACAAAAGGCATTTGAAATTCTGAATAACCATAGCGCAGCATCAATGTTTTACCTACCGTTTTCACAACACCCGACGACACAATAAAACTCACTGCCAAGCAAGCACCCAAAGCTTCCGTCATGCGTCGCCCTTCAAGAAATGAAAACACAATGCCCCATATCAAACCTAAAGGCAGACCATTTAAAAATAGACAAAACGGTTGCCATTCAGTGGGAACGGCATTGAAAAACAATAAAGCAAGCCACGAAAAGCCAATCAGTACTACTATACTGAGGGGTCTATTTCGAGGCGACATTTCAGAAATGACTTTAATGCCAATAAATTTTGACAGCATATAACCCAATACTTGCGCAATGATGAGCATGATTTTGAGGTCAATGCCCCATACGCTCATGCCATCGTAAGTGCCTGCGGTGAAGGGCTTTCGAAAAGCATACATGCAGAAATAGGTGCTAAAAGCTGCGACAGATGCCCAAAGCAGCAGAAAAATATCATTTTTTAACCAACGACTCAAAATAGATTTCATGATTCAAGACTTTCCCCAAAAATCAGTCTTGTTTTCAACCTATACTATACTCGCTTTCAAACTTAATATAAACGTAAAGATTTGATAATGTAAACTTAATACCGAAGATGAATCATCGTTGCCTTTAGTCTATAATTTTGATGTTCAATCTTAAAATTTGTAAACCTATGATAGAGATGATACAATTAGCTGTTTTTGATATGTCAGGCACGACTATAAAAGACAATAATGAGGTATTGGATTGCTTTTATGATGCTCTGATGGAAACAGGTATTCCACGTGAAAAGCACTACATCAATACCATGATGGGTTGGTCAAAAATTGAAGTGTTTCGGACGCTTT
>JANLRG010000631.1:0-1055 GCA_031361545.1 Bacteroidota bacterium | reverse complement strand
TTTTTGGATTATATACAAGCCGGTATTCCTCAAATATGCACACAATTCATTGAGTATCAACGACTTAACGATGAATACAATGTAGCGATTTTAATTAAAGAAACAGACATGTCCTTGCTTTTAAATGCTCTGAATCAATTACTGAATGATACAGCACTGTACAGAACATTGCAACAAAATTGCATTGAAGCTGCTACTGTTTTGAATTGGGAAATGGAAGAGAAAAAGTTGATTAAGTTTTATAGTTATATTCCCTTATTTTAGCTCATTGTAATACACAACTATTTTTATCTTTATGCAATCATTTCTAAAAAATCAGTTAAACAGCATGGAACGTTTTAAAAATCAAGTGGCGGTCATTTCAGGGGGTGCGGATGGCTTAGGCAAAGGTATTGCGGAGCGCATAGCATCGGAAGGTGGAACGGTGGTTTTGTTGGATATTAATGAAATATTATTGAATCAAACAGTCGCTGAATTTAAGGCAAAAGATTCTAATGTCATTGCGAGGCACGAAGCAACTGAGGGGTACTTAGTGGATGTCTCGGATGAAAAATCTGTCGCATCGGCAATGGAACAAATCGAAAAGAGCTTTGGCAAAATAGATATTATGGTCAATTGTGCAGGCATTGTCGGTCCAACCGCTACAAAAATCACGGACTATCCCGTGGAGGCATACGATAAAGTCTATCAAGTCAATCTACGCGGCTCATTTTTAATGACCAAATACGCCCTCAAAGCCATGGAAAAACGAAATTATGGACGGATTTTGCTCTTGGCATCCATCGCTGGCAAAGAGGGCAATCCCTTCATGACGGGCTATTCGTCCATGAAAGCAGGGGTGTTGGGCTTGGTAAAAGGCGTCGGCAAAGAATATGCGAACACAGGCATCACCATTAATGGGCTCGCCCCTGCAGTCATCCACACCGCTTTGAACGACAACACCGCCCCCGAACAAATGGCGTATATGGTCAGCAAAATACCGATGAACCGGCTCGGCACGGTTGAAGAAGTGGCGGCTATTTCCGCTTGGATTGTGTCTAAAGAGTCCAGTTTTA
>JANLRG010000629.1:0-2185 GCA_031361545.1 Bacteroidota bacterium | reverse complement strand
TAATAATTGAAATTTTGAAGCCAAATAAAATTTTGAATTTAGCTCAACTTGCAGCAAGTTTGAAACTTGCTGCAAGTTATTTGACAAAAAAACAAATAAAATTTTGGACTAACTTAGTCAGAATACTTATTACACAACCCCTTAGTCAAATTATTGAATATCAATAGTTTATACAATTGAAAAATTCATAAAATTTAGCCGTATAATTTCAAAACATACTCTAAGTAAAATATATAAATGCTGGATTTTGAATTATACCTCGCGGAATGTAGTAAAAAAATAGAGATTCCGCGAGATATACTGCATTTTATGCAGAAAAATTTTATTTCAACATTTTAGTTTTCAACTCTTCAGCTCGTTTTCGTCCTCCTTGATATTGAGGGTCTAATGCAATGGCTTTATCTAAATATTCTAAAGCTTTCGCTCTATCTCTTTTCGAGGAATGTTGTTTTGCCCAAGCCCAATAGGTGAAACTCATAATTTTCCAATTAGCGTACTCCTCGTTTTTGTTCTGTTTAGTTACGATACTTTCAAAGTCCAGCTTGGCAAATTGACGCTTTGTAAAGAAAAACCAAGGCAAGTTTTCAGCAACACTGCCTCTTAAAAATTCGGGGCAAAAAGAGATGTCTGCATACTTTTTTGTAGCATCCTCAAACTCTTTAAAAGCCACCGAAATAAGTTTTAATTTTTTGGTTTCAGCACCCACTAACGATAAAGCGGATGCTTTGTAGGCAGCTATGAATGGCATTAATTCGGGAGTGGTGGTGTTTGAAATAAATAAGGTATTCAAAATATCATAACTCTTTTGAGCATAACCTTTGAAAGATGTCTTTGACAGAAACGATAAATTCAAGGCTGTTTCGTGGTAAATAATACCTAATCGCACCGTATTGAGTTCGGTTTTGTCTTTTTGAAAATCGTTTTCAACTTCTATTAATTTTGATTTCACCAAATTGGTGTCTATCAACTCCATCACATCATCGAGTTGATGTTCATACGACTTCACTTTTTTGAAGTCAAGAGTTTGGGCAATTGCGAAATTTATTGTCATAATAGTCATGATTGAAAAAATTGAAATGAGTCTCATTTTTTAAAATTTAGTTTAAATTAATGAGGCAAAGTTCAGCACAATCATGACTACCCAACGTTGACTTAAGTTAAGATTTTTGCTCGTCGTGAATTCTTTTTCTTATTCTACTCAAACTTTCAGGGCTTATACCCAATAGGTTGGCAATGTATTTCTGTTGCACTCTTTGAAATAAATTCGGCTGTTTTTCAAGCAAATTTTTATATCGCACTTCAGGCTTTTCTGAAGATAAAGACATGGCAATTTCGGTGGCTCTCAATGCTACTTGCTCTGCCATGAGTCGCCCAAAGGTTTCATATTTAGGGCATTTTTGATAAAGTTCAAATAGTCTTTCTTTACGAATAATTAAAATTTGGGTTTTTTCTAAGGCTTGCAGATTCATATTACTGGCTATATCGTAGATAAAACTTCTAAACTCAGTGACAAATTGGTTTTCAAATGACATTTCACATGTTTTTTCGTCTCCATCTTTTATATGAAAATGCCTCACCGAACCTGAAACAATGTAAGCAATGAATTTACAAATTTTCCCTTCTTCTAATATAAATTTATGTTGCTCAATAGTTTGTGGTTCAAAATAATCATCAATCAACAGAAGTTCGCTTTCTGTGAAGTTGATCAATGATTGACAATATTTTTTAAGTGATTTAGTCATTTTTATTTTACGGATTCTCAGCCGCCTTCATGTCCCTATTTTTCTGCACCCTCGCCGATACAACAATGCCGATTTCAAACAAAGTATAGAGCGGAACGAAGACCAAAAGTTGAGAAACTAAATCGGGAGAAGGCGTAATGATACCCGCTACAATGAGCAAAACAATGAAAATATGTTTGCGGTATTGCTTCAAAATTTTGGGTGTGAGGATACCAATTTTCGATAAAAAATAAATGATAATCGGTAGCTCGAAAACCAAACCTATGGGCAGCGTAAACATCGTTAGATAGCCGATATAAGAGTCCAAAGTGGCAGTGCCACCAATGCCCACCATCGTATAATTCGCTAAAAAGGAAATCGCAAAAGGCGTAATAATATAATAACCGAATAAAACACCCATAACAAATAAACCGGTGCAAACCGTTACAAACCCCCGCGCCGCT
>JANLRG010000619.1:0-1105 GCA_031361545.1 Bacteroidota bacterium | reverse complement strand
CAAAAAATTTTGATTGAAAATAACTTCTCGCTCTACCTCGACGGCATCCAAGACCCAGGCAATATGGGTACTATTCTGCGCATAGCCGATTGGTTTTCAATCCCTTATATATTTTGTTCTGAAACAAGTGTCGATATTTGGAATCCCAAAGTGGTGCAAGCCAGCATGGGCGCATTCCTACGTGTCAAGGCTTTTGAAGTCAATTTTCAAGACATTAGAACGCACTTCCCTGACTTGCCCATTTTCGCTACAATACTGAGGGGGGATAATATTTTTAAAATAAATGCACCACGCAAAGGCATAATCGTGATAGGCAACGAAGGCAGCGGCATTTCCGAATCTATATTGAATCAAACGGATTATAAAATATCAATTCCTGGCGGTGGCGGTGCGGAATCGTTGAATGCGGCTGTGGCGACAGGAATTGTTTGCGCGGTTTTATACAATCGGTGATTTTTATGATTCTTAAAATAAAATTTTAATCGAATCTAACTTGTTTATCGATGGTATTCTAATTATGGTTGTGTCACTCACAACTTGCCCATTCCTATATCTTTTTATTTGACTTTGAAAAGGTAAATTGCTTGCAACATTTACGTCAAATAGCCAATCGGTCGATGTCGTTATTTGTTTCAATAATACTGAGGGAATTGTATAGCTAAAAGGTTGAAGTTGTTTATCACAAGGTTTATATCGAATATTGAATACTTGTAAACTGTCAGTTTGAAGACCTTGTGTAGGACTGAGCGCAATATATATATTGCTGCAAATACACGCAGGAAAATTTATTGTCTGCTTTTTATTGGTTTTTATATCAACGCTGTTCCCTGATTGAAGCTCAAAAAAAGGATTTGATCCAATAACTCTATGAACCGATATTCTATAAAAACTGTTAGATGAGGCTATAAATTGAAGCCGATAATGTCCATCAGCATCGGTAAGTATTTTTGATTCTCCTTTCCATTTTGTTTTACTTAAGTCAGATTCTACCCAACCAACCTCAACACCTTTGATTCCTTTGTTAGTAGAACTATCAAAAAGCCTACCTTCCACAACCGTTAAACCGTCGTCTTTTTTACAACTTAAAAAAGCTAAAAGAATTACC
>JANLRG010000617.1:0-1496 GCA_031361545.1 Bacteroidota bacterium | reverse complement strand
TAGTGCTTTATTTGTTGACAAGCGATAAGCTCCCGGATTGGGTAAGCCTTTTTGATAAAAAACATCTTCAGGTGCATATACGCGTGGTTGTGATAAAGCATAATCAGCACCACCTTTAATTGATAATTTTAAGTTACTCGTTTCACCCCTCAGTAAATTGAAGTTTACTTCGCCCGAATTGAAAAAACGGTTTGTATAATCTTCGTTTTTCATTCTGTCTCTTACTTCAAAAGGATTTTGCCCACCTGTACCGGGCCATAATGGATAGGTTGTGACGCCATTAGCATCTGTCTTAGGTGTAATGTCCACAAAGTTAGGAATATAAGCATACGTATAGCCTAACGAAACACCATTATTATCGTTGCCTAAAAAGCTTCTACTGCTGTATGTATTGTAGTAAGCACTACTTGTTTTGATGTCTATCCAATCATTGATACGATGATCTAAGTTAACTCTCGTAGATATACGCTTATAACCTGTATTTTTTAAGATACCTTTTTCATCGTTATAACCGCCTGAAACAAAATAACGGGTTTTATCATTTCCGCCAGAAATACTTAAATTAGTATTGTAAATAGCACCTGTTTCGCCGAAGAATAATTTATCATAGTCCCAAGTTTGACCATTGGCTGCTTTAAATAGTGCTATGGCGGCATCTACGTTATCTTGTCCATAATAACCACCATATGTTCTGATTTTTGCTTCAGTCCAATTTTCAGATTTTAATAGATTAAGAGCCGTAGCAGCACCTATATCTTGAGTCAATTTAATGGTTGTTTTACCAGCTTTACCTCTTTTGGTTTGAATCACAATAACACCTGCATTAGCACGTGTACCATAAATAGCCGCTGCAGCAGGTCCTTTCAATACGTCAATACTTTCGATGTCAGCAGGATTGATGTCTGCTATTCTATTCACCGCTTGATCTTGACTACCCGTAGAAGCACCTGTCGCACCATTAAATGCACCTGTACCAGCACCCGTTTGGAACTGTGAATTGTTTACAATAATACCATCCACTACATAAAGCGGCTCTGAAGAACCTGTAATTGTAGATATACCTCTCAATTTTACAGACACACCACCACCCGGTGCACCAGAATTTGAAACGATATTAGCTCCAGCCAATTTTCCACTCATTGCTCCATCAAGAGTAGTAGGTGTTGAGCTACCAGTTAAGTCATCTGAGCTTAATCTTGCCACAGAAGTACTTACATTTGACCGTTTAATAGAGGATGCCAAACCCGTCACCACTACCTCGTCCAAACGGGCTGAGCCTTCAAGCAAAACAACGTCTAAATTAGTATTGGTAGCATCTACTGCTTTGTCTTGACCGGCATAGCCGACGAATGATATAGATAATGTTGCCGATTTACCGGGTACATCAAAGGCAAATTTGCCATCTATATCTGTTAAAGTACCAATGGTGGTGTTTTTTACGACAATAGAGGCACCCACTAATGGTTCACCTGCTTCATCTTTTACATTACCAGATA
>JANLRG010000613.1:0-1794 GCA_031361545.1 Bacteroidota bacterium | reverse complement strand
CAGAACCTATAGTAACCGTTTTACTACAAACGCTGCTACAACCCGCCCCCTCAGTAACGGTCACTGAATATGTGCCTGGTAAGCTGACAGTAATACAATTCGTTGTTGCGCCCGTACTCCATAAATATGTGGCAGTACCTGATGCTGGGACGCATAATTGAGTGGATTGCCCTGTACAAAGCGAGCCATTGCCTGTAATCAAACAAGTGGGTTGTTGCCCAATAGTGACTGTTTTACTACAAACGCTGGTACAACCAACCCCCTCAGTCACAGTGACAGAATAAGTACCTGCTTGATTGACAGTAATGCAATTAGTGGTTGCGCCTGTACTCCAGAGATAAGTAGCGGTCGCAGATAATGGGGTACACAATTGAATAGTTTGTCCCGCACAAACAGAGCTACTACCTGTAATGGTACAAACGGGTTGTGACGTAACGGTAATTGTTTTACTACAATTACTTTGGCAGCCATTGGCATCTGTAATTGTAACTGAATAAGTGCCTGCCGCATTGACCATCGTGCAATTGCCTGTTTGTCCATTGCTCCATAAATACGAAGCAAAACCAGCAGCGACACATAATTGAGTGCTTTGACCCGCGCAAATAGTACTACTTCCAGTAATTAAACAACTGGGTGGTGGATTAACGGTTACTGATTTACTGCAACTACTTTGGCAGCCATTGGCGTCCGTAATGGTTACGGAATAAGTACCTGCTGCATTGACGGTAATACAATTAGTCGTAGCGCCTGTACTCCACAGATAACTGGTGAAACCAGCAGCCACACATAATGGCGTACTTTGTCCCGTACAAATAGAACCACTACCCGTAATTGAACAATTTGGTAAAGCATTGACGGTTACAATAATATGGTTAGAGGTAACAGTACCGCACTCATCTGTATTGGTGACAAAATAATCACCACTTGTTGTAACGACTATTGAGGGTGTTGCTACACCTGTACTAAAAACGCCGCCAACATTGCCTGAAAGCGTCACGCTGCCCCCTGCACAAAAGGTAGTTGCGCCACTTGCTACAATTGTTGAAGCGATGGGAATGCCTGAACTAACTGTATTGTTATCCAAGTTAATAGCCCCCGCAGTAGAAAGACCTCTCCCACGTAGAGACGCCCCTTGCGCGAAGTTGAGCGCCCCATTAGCGACGATAGTACCCCTAAAAGACGAACTAATGCCCAGAGAAACAGCACCATTTACTTGCCAAAAGACATTACATAAAGAAGCGCCATTAATCAGTGTAACAGATGAAGCCATACTTGTAGTTAAAGCACCACCTATCTTGATAATAAATATAGCATTCGGATTGCCACCGCCATCTAATATTAAATTACCATTCAATGTTGAAGCGGCGCCTGTGCAATAAACACCTGGGGCAAGCAACTGATTATTGCCTAAACCAACACCTATGACTGAACCACAAGGCGTTGCACTCAAATTGCTATTCATATTAGCCACATCTAAAGCAGCTTGTGCTGTAACAGGGTCTGCTACATGACTTTGTCCAAGGATGATGCCTGGTGGAAATCCGTTGAATGCACCTACATTGGTGCCAATATCGCCTGAAATAGCTGTTGCGCCTGTATTATTAATAGCGCCACTTGCCGTAAACAGCGCAAATTTGGCAATCTGTCCAAAAGTTACATGGGATATTAAGAACAGCAAGACTGTTGCTAATACATGTAGTAGTTTGTTTTTCATTAAATAAAATTTTAATTGTGAGTAAATTTTGACGCGACGAAGGTCAGCGTTTTCATAGCAAAAAAATTACATAATTTTAA
>JANLRG010000594.1:0-8408 GCA_031361545.1 Bacteroidota bacterium | reverse complement strand
ATTCTCAATTCTCAATTCTCAATTCTCAATTCTCAATTCTCAATTCTCAATTCTCAATTCTCAATTCTCAATTCTCAATTCTCAATTCTCAATTCTCAATTCTCAATTCTCAATTCTCTCGCCTCTGCTTATCAACCGTTTGCCACCGAAATAACTTCATTACTGTAAATTGTCGCAAATGATACTCTTAAATCCCTTTCCTTAGATAGAACGTTTAAAACCTCTCTAATGAAAACGACAACTACACTCCCTAAGAAAGTCGCAAAAACAAAAACAAGCGATATCATTCAAAATATTATTTCGTATGTACTATTAATCATCTGCGTGATGTTGATGATGAGTAAATTTTAAAGTTTTATTCAAAATTGAATGAATAACATTTTACTTTTTAATTAGAGTAAATAATTATAAGTTGCTACTGAGTTCGTTTCTGTTTTTAGCATTTAAAAGTTGAAAAATATAATAAAACCGTAGCGGCAAGAAACAACAATTGATTATAATTGTAGTTCTAAATCTCATCAAATTTTCTCGCCATTTCGCAATATGAAAAAATTCTTGTACGGAATTGATTTTGGTACAACTAATTCTGCTATTTCAATTTTAAATGAGGAAACAGGAAAAATTATTGCAACTATAACAATTCCATCTCTGTTGTATTTTCCATGTGAGTTAAACCAAGGTGATACATTAAATCATTTTGTAGGTGAAAAAGCAATTGACGCTTATCTGGATGATAACATGTCAGGGCGGTTTATGAAATCGGTCAAACGGATTTTACCTAGAAGTAGTTTTTCAGAAACGAGAATTCATTCATATAAAATTAATGCTTCCGAATTGGTAGCATTTGTTTTAACGGAATTGAAATCACAAGCTGACCAATTTATCGGCTGCAAATGTACTAAAGCTGTAATTGGTCGACCAGTAAACTTTGACGACGACGATGCTCTCAAAAATGAACTTGCACAGTCAAGGTTATTGGATGCAGCCCTTCAAGCGGGCTTTACCGATATTCGATTTCAATATGAACCAATTGGTGCTGCATTTGCCTATGAGAAAACGTTGAAAAAAAAGGAACGTGTCTTAGTTGCTGATCTTGGTGGAGGGACAACGGATTTTACATTGATTGAACTAAATCCTGATAATACAAATCAAAAGGACAGACGAAAGGATATTTTAGCGACAGGAGGAATATACATTGGAGGTGATAGCTTCGACTCTTCATTTATGTGGGAGAGAGGAACGCCATATTTTGGTAGAGGAGTTTTGTATGAATCGATGCCAGGCAAAATGATGGAATTACCGTTGTTCTTTTTTGAGAACATTTGTTCATGGGAGAAAATGAATTTTTTTAATGGAAGAAAAATCCAAAATGAATTGAGAAAATATTTCATTTGGTCTAAAAAAAATAATAAGCTGAAAGATTTTTTGACATTGATAGAAAACAATCTGGGCTATTCATTATTTAAGATCATTGAAAAAACAAAAATAGAATTGTCGTATTCCGAAGAGTCTAATTTTCTGTATCATCAAAGTGACATAAAGATCGATGAAATTATTAGTCTGAATTCATACAATGAAATTATACACAACGATGTAATGAAAATTGAAAACTATTTAGATTCTTTTTTAAATAAACACGGAATTAATGGTAATGAAATTGATAGTCTGTTTTTAACAGGAGGAACATCATTGGTTGGTGAAATCAGGAATCTGTTTAGCAGAAGATTTCCTGAAACATCAATGAAGGACGGAGATACTTTTGTAAGCGTTGCAAAAGGTCTTGCATATAGTGGCTACCTTTTTTCAGATTCATAAACTCTCGTTTTGTATTTTGATTAAAAGAATTTTCATTTGTTACCAGCGCACAAGATGAAGCGGTAGTGTCAATTAATTGTCATTATTAGTTTTTTCAGAAAGCTTTTCTCGAACCCAATGTTGTCTTCTCTATGAATTATTTATAATGTTTAAAAGCTAAATGATTTAGGAAGCCCATTCAAATTCATTAAAGAAGGTATTTTGTCTAACAGAGAAAACGAACTTTTTTCAATTCAGAATTTCTCCAGATTGTTTTACCAGTTTCACATTATCAAAGAAAAAGTTCTCTTGCTACAAGAAAAAACTAGCAACGCTTTTTAGATAGGTAATTAAAATACAGAGCTGCGATTCTGTAGAGAAAAAAATAAATTAGTTCAACAACCACAATTAAAATGAAAAGGATTCAATCGTCAAAGATTGTTATGTTAATTCCATTTATCATAACAATGTTTTTTTCTGTTGCCAATACCAATGCAGGAATTGCACCAATGGTAAATACAATTTTAGCTTGTGGGTCAACTGGAAGTAGTACCACTTCCAACATAGGACCATCATCTGCTACAATTTCTTGGACAAGCGTAACGGGGGCTTTAAGTTATTCAATTCAGTATAGAAGATCGGGAGTAGTTACTTGGACAACGATAGCTACAACATCTTCTAGTGCTAGCAAAAACATAAGTGGGCTATCAAGCTCTTCGCTTTATGAATATCAAATTCAAGCCACTTGTTCTTCAGGCGTAGGTTCATATTCAACTTCATTTTATTTCACAACTCTTGATCCTTGCTTGAGTCCAAGTAATCAAGTAGCGACATCAGTCACTGCTACCAGTGAAAATTTAAGTTGGATAAACACCACTGGCATTTTGTATTACAACTTTAGATATCGTGTCATCGGATATACAACTTGGATTAATGATTCAACAACAACCAATTCAAAAACTATTTCAGGGTTAGCAGCGGTTACTAATTATGAATTTCAAGTTCAAACTCGTTGTACTGCAGGAATTCTTAGCCCCTTCGGAACAAAATATAATTTCACAACTGGCAGTATTGCTTCTTGCGGAATTTCAACAGGCGTATCAGCAACATTAATCACCACATCAGGAGCAACATTAGGCTGGACAGCAGTAAGTGGAGCGCTGAGTTATAATTTACAATACAGAGTAATAGGAGCAGCTGCATGGACAAGTGCAACCTCTACAACTAATTCAAAAGCGTTAACAGGATTAATAGCGGGTACAACTTATGAATTTCAAGTGCAAACAGTTTGTACAGGTGCAACAAGTTCTTTTTCTACATCAGGAACATTTACAACAAGTGCCACTCCATGTTCAGTTCCATCTAGTCTAACATCCACATCTATCACAACCACAGGAGCAACATTGGGTTGGGCAGCAGTGAGTGGAGCGTTGAGTTATAATTTACAATACAGAGTAATAGGAGCAACAGTATGGACAAGTACAACAGCTACAACAAATTCAAAAGCAGTAACTGGATTAACAGCGAGTACAGCCTATGAATTTCAAGTGCAAACAGTTTGTACAGGTGCAACAAGTTCTTTTTCTGCATCAGGAACATTTACAACTTTAGGAGTTTCTTGCGGAGTACCGAACATTGCAATGTTTGGAACAATCAATATAACCTCAGCTTCAGCGACAGTTTATTGGACGGCAATTACAGGAGGATTAAGTTACAATGTTCAATACAGAATAAATGGAACAACAACTTGGTCCACGGTTTCAGTTACCGCAGCCACAGCGAACTTAAGCGGATTAACAGCAAGCACACAATATGAATTTCAAGTTCAGACAGTTTGTTCAGGAGGGAATAGTGCTTTTTCATCGAGTGGAATTTTTTCAACAACAGCATTCTCTTGTGGAGTACCAGTAGCAACTTCATTTACAGCGACAGGTATTTCATCTAGTTCTGCAACAATAAATTGGTCAGTAATAAATGGAGCGACTGGATATAAAGTTCAGTTCAGAGTATATGGTTCTGGCTCGGCATTTTCATTTTTGTCAGTCACCACCAATTCCGCAACATTAACAGGATTATCTTCTTCGACAATTTACGAGTTTCAAGTTTTAACTCAATGTACAGGTGGAACAAGTGCATATTCAACCTCAGGAACATTTACAACAACAGCTTCTGCATGTGGCATTACTAATATTGCAATGTTCGCAGCAACAAACGTAACCGCAAGTTCTGCCACTGTAGGTTGGGCTGCAGTTGCAGGAGCTACAAGTTATAATGTTCAATACAGAGTAAGGGCAACAGCGGGAGCGTGGAGTACAATTAACTCTTCAACATTAACTGCTAACTTAAGTGGATTGTTGTCTGCAACACAATATGAATTTCAAGTACAAACAATTTGTTCTACAGGAACGAGTGCTTTTTCTGCATCTGGAATTTTTACAACATCAACTGTTACAAGTTGTGGATTGGCTACTGGAATGAATGTTGCAAACATTACAAGTTCGTCGTGCACATTTAACTGGACTGCAGTAAGCGGAGCCTCTAGTTACAATATTCAATACCGTGCTACTGGCACTGCAACTTGGACTACAACTACAACTTCAGTAAATTCAAAAGCAATAATTAGTTTAACAGCGTCGAAGTTGTATGAATTTCAAGTGCAAACAGTCTGTAGTGCTACAACAAGTGCATTTACTGCATCAGCAAATTTTACAACTTCAACTTCTGGAGCAACATCACTTCCAATACCCGATCACGTTGTTGTAGTCGTTTTTGAAAACCATGCGTATCAACAAATAATTGGCAACACAGCAGCACCAAGAATCAATGCTTTCGCTACAGAAGCCAATACAACATTATTTACTCAATCGTATGGAATAGAGCATCCAAGTCAGCCCAATTATTTAGACTTATTTGCTGGATCAAATCAAGGCGTAACAAATAATCTTTTGCCCGCAGCTCACTTTACAACGATGAATCTTGCTAGAGCATTAATTAATGGAGGTCGGACTTTCAAATATTATTCAGAAGATCTTCCGAGTATAGGATGGGATGGAGAAACGAATTTAGGATATGCAAGAAAGCATAATGCATTAGCAAATTGGATGGGAACAGGAACAAATCAGGTTTCTTCTAATTTAAATTTACCAATGACATCCTTTCCTACAGATTTTACAACTTTGCCAACAGTAAGTTTTGTATCACCAAACTTAACAAATAGTATGCATGATGGAACAGGAAATGCAGCTATCACAACTGGTGATAACTGGTTCTATTCAAAAATTTATCCTTATGTAGTTTGGGCACGTACACATAATAGTTTGTTGATATTCACTTTTGATGAAGATGATAATGTGAGTGCGAATCGAGTTGCCACAATTTTTTCAGGACAAATGGTTGTTGCTGGACAAAATGCAACGGGTATAAATCATTACAATATCTTGAGAACGATTGAAGACCTGTATGGAGTTGCACATTCTGGAAATGCAGCAACAGCCGTTCCTATTCATGGATGTTGGACAAATGGTTATAGAATTGCTGGACCAACTGAAAGCACATCGGATTTAAATTTAACATTATTCCCAAATCCAACGAATGATAATTTCAATGTTAGTTATTCACTTAGTGAAAACTCAACCGTTTCCATTCGAATGATGAGTATCGTGGGTGCTGTGCTACTAGAGGATAAATATCCTTCGCAAGATGCCGGTGAGTATAACTTAAATTTATCTTTTGAAAACTTGCATCTTTCAAACGGAATTTATTTTGTTGAAATGATCGTAAATGGACAACGAACAGTGAAGAAAATTCTTAAAGAGTAAATCTAAAAATTCGCTGATTAGAATCAAAGAGTAAAAAGCTCCTCAGAATTCAAACTTCTTACTTTGATTTTGAGGAGTTTTTTTTTGAAATTGGCCAGGAAATTTATGAACAAGCTTTTTAAAACTTTAAAAATGAAGTTTTGTTTTGTAAATTTTAGAGGTAAATAGCATTTCATGGGTAAGTCATAGGGCAAACATTTCTATATTTACATTTAATTAACTTCTCTTAATATTTGTCTTATGGAATCTGAATTTACATGTATAAAAAAAGACGCAATTAACCGAATTGCTAGAATGAAAAAAATAGTGAAGTCAACGGTAAAAAAAAGTGCGACTGTTGAAATTCGAATTCAACCATTATTTGTAACATTCTTGGCCGTGGGTTCACAGGAAAAATTATTCTGTGATACTAAAGGTTTTGGAGCCTATACGATGTCATTAGAATATTTTTTGCAATTGCTAAAAGACGCTCCAGGTGAAAAAGTAAATCCACAATTTAAAAATGATGGAATGTATTTAGGCGGAGTTTTTTCGAGAGGAGTTCAGTATAAAATTCAAAGCACACATCCAGAGAATACAGTATCGCTTAATCTCCCGCTCAACTACAGTGACGTAGATTTGTTGAGATTGAGAGGAAAGTTTACCATAGAAGAGTTAGAGTTAACCAATGATGGGTCGATCATTGATGATGCAGAGGAAAGGCTGAATACAAATATAAATTTAGCGTTAAAAGTTTTATGTGAATACGGCGTGAACAAATCTGATCTAGTCACTTTAGTGGAAGATAGAATTCCTATACGGGGAGAAAAACTTACTCCAAAAGAAATGAAGTTTCTCAACTAAAGTTTAGTAGTTGATAATGGAAGCCATACTTGATAATTTTCCATTTGTTTTTTTCGTAACCTTGAGTTCAATTTTACAACAAATTAGTTATGGCAACACCGAACCGAGTTTTGATGGATCAAGCAGAGCAGTCATTAAAAGGGCGGTGGGGAATGGCAATCGGCACTTGTGTTATTTACATTTTGACGGTTATTGCCATCAATTTAATTTCGGGTGTAGGAGAGGTCATATCTCTGCTAGTGGGTGGTCCATTCATGTTAGGACTTTCAATGTTTAGCTTGGCAGTAGCGAGGGATGAAAATGCTTATCTAGAATTAATTTTCAAGGGCTTTGAAGAATTTATTCGAGCACTGAGTGCTTATCTTTATATTTTTGTTTTTACGATTCTTTGGTTACTATTATTGATCATTCCCGGAATAGTTGCGGCCATTTCGTATTCCATGACTTACTTCATTTTGGTCGATGATAAAGAAATTGATGCCATGGCAGCCATCGATAAAAGCAAAGCGATGATGGATGGTTACAAAATGAAATACTTTCAGTTGATTTTGTATTATCTTGGATTTTCAGTGCTCTGTATTTTTACACTGGGAATTGGATTTCTATGGTTATTCCCGTACATCCAAGTGACGAATGCAAAATTTTATGATGATGTAAAGCGAGAGTATTTAATTAAAATGGGAGAGACAGGTGAAGCAAACTTAAATTGATATTTAATTCAGTACATTATTGTTTCAACAAAATTCTAATCTGAGGTTCAATTGAGCCAGGAGCTGATGCATCAGAATCAATGATTGTTCCATCTTTATTAATTAATACATAATGAGGAATGCCATTGAAGTTATAATTTGTTCTAAGAATTTTTGATTCAGACTCGTTGGCAAACAATTCGTGCCCCTTACTCTTATTTTTTGAAATATAATTTTTCCAACTTTCCTTATTGTCGTTTACATTTACAAATACGAAAGCGACATCTGAGTTGTCTTTAAATTTATTCATAAGCTCAATTGATTTTGGCATTTGACCAAGACAGGGAGTACAATGAGTGGCCCAAAAATCAATGTAAACAATTTTTTCTTTAAAAGATGAGAGTGAAACGTTCTCTCCTTTAAAGTTGACTAATGTAAAATCAGGAGCAACGAGTCCTTTCTTCAGCGCACGTGCAATTTTATAATTCTGATTAATTTCATTTATATAATCAGAGTTTTTACAGGAAGAGCGAAAATCATTCATGATTGAATCGACAAAGGCGGGCTCATCAATTAAGTCCTCAATAATGTCAATCATTTTTTCTGACAAAACTCTATCCAAAACTTTCCCTTTTGTTACAGATTTTCTATAATTATAATTGTTTGCAAAAATTAATTTGTTGCGTTCAGGTTCAGGCAATGAATCCGAGAATAAAGAACGAGTTTTGCAATCATGTTTCTGATAAAAATATCGGAGCAATGCGATTTGATATTCAGAAATATTTACGGCCCCTTGATCATTCAAATCAATTTTGTCGAGGAAATTAAAATAGTGAGCAGAAACAATTTTATCAGAAACAGACATATTCTGAACGTCAATTTTTAATGTGAACAAATATCGACCATCAATAAAACGGTATTTGTTTTTTGCAACAATGTAATTATTAAATTCAGAGGTAAAATTATCGGAGCGATTAGAGTTGAAGAATTGATGATTTACGTTTTCTACACTATCCATAAAATTTGTAAAAGCAACTTCATCGGTGAATTTGGAATAGGAACTAGAGATGTTGTTGAGGTTAAGAAAGAATTCCTTTGCCATATAATTATTGTCTGCGCTTCCTTTTCCTGTATAAAAAAGCGTAGAATCAAAATTGCTAAAATCCATCGTGACAAATAAACTATCGCCTGGCACTAAATAAAGCATCGTCCGTTGATCATCGATTAACAATTGGCCCTCTACAGATTCATTGAGCTTGAAAGA
>JANLRG010000510.1:0-1161 GCA_031361545.1 Bacteroidota bacterium | reverse complement strand
AAACTCACTGTTTACAGGTGGTGTCAATATTTGGAAATCAATAAACGGTGGAGCAGCTTGGACTAAAAATACAGCTTGGGATGCTTTGCATACGGCAACTAATTATGTTCATGCTGATAACCACGATTTGATATATGCAGGTGCTAATGTATATGCGGCTTGCGATGGTGGCGTTTTTAAAACGACTAACGAAGGAACTTCGTGGACTGACATCAGCACCAATATTTCTAATGCCCAGATGTACGGTTTAGGGCTTTCAGCTACCAATGCTACCACCATTATCAGTGGTCATCAAGATAATGGTACTAATCTGACAACTAATGGCACTATATGGGCGGAAGTCAACGGTGGCGACGGTATGTTGTGTTTTATTGACCGCAGCAACAATAATAATCTGTTTTCCTCCATTTATTACGGTAGTTTGTACCGCTCTACTAATGGTGGCAGTTCTTTTTCAAGCATTTATACCGTTCCAAGCGGTGGTTGGGTAACCCCTTGGTTGCAAGACCCTGTGACGGCTACAACTTTATATGCAGGTGGTACGAATGTGGTGAAAAGTATCAATAGCGGTACGGCTTGGACAACTATCAGTAGCTTCGCAGCAGCTGTCGGTACGCTTGTGGCTTTAGATCTTGCTAAAACCAATAATCAAGTAATCGTAGCGGGTGTAGCAAAGACAGCCCCATTTGCAGGAGAAGTGATTGATACTGAGGGGGCAGCATTTGAGCCATTCAAAGTAGACTCCCAAATGCCACGACCGAAAGTAGCTGCCCGTATTTTACCCGTTGGATAAAAGATTTCCAAATCTTTAACAATAATACCTGGCATGCCGCCTGTAAATGATTGCCAAACTGCACCTGAATTATTGGAATAATAAACACCTAAATCAGTACCGCAATAAACAACACCCGATACATTGTTTTGAGTGATAAAACAGTTAACTGGAAGCGCAGGCATACCTGCCGATATATTCGTCCAAGAAGCACCACCATTGGTAGAACAGAACGCTGAATTACCTGCGTAACTTGCTAAACCCACATATATTTTATTGGCATCGTTGACATCAATATGAACAGTTTGAATAGCAGTACCAACAGGTAAGCCAGCTGTAATATCTGTCCAAGCTGTACCGCCATTAATGGTTTTCATGACATTTGTACC
>JANLRG010000499.1:0-1171 GCA_031361545.1 Bacteroidota bacterium | reverse complement strand
AAGGGCCTGTATTTTCAGCAACATCATTTGTGCCGATATGAAGAACGACCGCTTGGGGTTTTAAAGACAAAACATCTTGTCGAAATCGCAGCAGAAGTTGAGTAGAAGTTTGCCCACTGATGCCACGACCGATATAATTGTTTTTAATAAAATAATTGGAATCCACTCTGACCCACCCCTCAGTAATAGAGTTGCCCAAGAAGACAATGCGTCTTTCATTGGGTTTGGGAGTCGCTATTGTTTTGTTAATTTCTTTATATTTTGCCAGATACCCAAAATCGGTTTTCATGCGCTCAAATTCTTGAATAGCATAATTGGCAACCGACTCTTCGCTATAAAGTTTTTCATATTTATTGGGGTATAATTTCTTCAAATATCCTTGCAATTTGAGCCATTCCCCAAAACGCTCATACCAAGTATCCGTTGGTAAACCTTGTTTTCTCATACCGAAACCATGGCTACCCTGTTCGTAAATGTGCAATTCAGCGGGCTGTTTTGCGTCGAACCATTTTTTGTAAATATCAATGCTGTGCGGCATCAAACCCAATCGGTCGTCACTCGCAACGGCAACGAAAATCGGCGTTTTTACTGAGGGGGGTGTCGAGCCGATGATAATATTTGTAGAGCTATAAATCGGGGCAACGAAATTGGGGCGGTTTTCATCAGTCGCATTATAAACGACTGACATTGTAACAGTTCCGCCTGCCGAAAAACCTATAAATCCGATTTTATTGGGATTAATGTCCATTTCTTGGGCGTGGTCGCGTACATATTTTACAGCAGACAAACCATCAGCCATTGCCAAAGGGACGATGGGCGCATTGATGCTATCCAAGAGTTTACGATTCCCGATGATGTCTATAAGTTCTTTCACAGGGTCATCTGTTAGGCTACGAACCAAACGATATTTCAAGACAAATGCCGCTACGCCTTTGCTATTCAACCATTTAGCCATATCAATACCTTCGCTATTGATGCTCAAAGTATGGAATCCTCCACCGGGGGCAATGATAACTGCCGTACCCGTTGCTAAATCTTTAGACGGCAAATAAGCGGTAATAGTCGGTTGTGCTACATTATACACGACCTCCGTATTGAACATGTTTTTTGAACTGGTTTGCTCCGTCCATGTCCAATTTTCAGAGCCTTTGGGCTTGCCTTCGTAGAGTTG
>JANLRG010000378.1:0-1051 GCA_031361545.1 Bacteroidota bacterium | reverse complement strand
TCTTTCATCTTATATGCTCGTATTGGTCAAACGATTTTGAGTGGTTTTCATCAAAATAATAACCAATTAGCAGGCCGTTATCAGCAAATAAAAGTGGATTATTGGACACCCGCTAATCCAACTAATGAATTTCCACAACCGAATAAAGACCAAGAATTCCCGGTGAATAATACGACATTGATTTATTTTGACGGCTCATTTGTGAAGTTGCGGAATATTAACTTCGGTTATACTTTGCCGACGAATTTGACTCAAAAGTTAGGTATCGAATCATTGCGTATATTCTCAAGTATTCAACAACCTAAAATTTGGTCGCAATACCGCGATAAATACAATGGAGTTGACCCAGAAGTCAATGAAAGTAGTAGCACAAACGGTGGCGTAACACCTGCGACTAAAGTCTATACAGTAGGTGTCAATGTTAAATTCTAATTGGGTTCTTCGTTTCGAGTATTAGGTGTTTAGAGTTACAAAATAACCAATATTCCAAACTTCTATACCCCTCAGTATTTTAGCGAAATCCGCTATAATTACGTATCTTAATTCAACAAATTTAAAATTTATTTTAAAATGAAATATATCAATTTTAGAAAATTAATAACAACTCTAAGCGTTTTGGCTTTGCTTTTTATGAGCCAATCGTGTAAAGATGTACTTGATGAAGTCGTAGTTTCGGGCATTGGCAATGATTATATCAATACGCCAAAAGGCTTTCAAGATGCTTGTAATGCTGCCTATTCCTCTTTAAGAAACTACTACGGCACACAACAAGGGCTTACTTTCACAGAGTATGGCACCGATATATATGCAACGGGTGCTGATGGTGGCTACAAAGGCTTTCATTTTTATGATGCTCAACTCAATCCCACGGTGGATTATGTTGCCAATATTTGGGATGAAATGTATAGAGGTATCAATACTTGTAATGCAGTTATCGAAAGGTCAGGCAAAGTAGCAGGTGTATCTGATGCTATAAAAAAACAACGGGTTGCAGAAGTAAAGTTTCTTCGAGGGTTTTATTATTTCTTATTGCTTCAACAATTTGGTGGTG
>JANLRG010000346.1:0-8627 GCA_031361545.1 Bacteroidota bacterium | reverse complement strand
CCCAACTGCGTGAACCCCTCAGTATTATCTTCATAATCCAAGAGATTTTGTAGCAAATGCCACGTATTGCCTACTAATATTGACAAATTCAAAGTATCTATTTTCAAATCCGCATTGCCTGAATAGTCTGCAAATTGGAAGACCTACGTCAGGCTATTATCCGCTTGAGCATTTTTTAAACCGATATACAAGTTGCCTTCATCCACAAACTTATCCTCAAATTTAGGTAAAAGGGTTTTAGGATAAAAACCAAATTTCTTTACTTTATCTTCTTCATAATTCGTCTTTTTAACTTCTAAAAAGTCATCCGCAAAAGGATAAAGTTGTAAAAAAGACGCGACATCATCGGCTGCCGTATAGCTGAGTGAAAAAGAAGTCAGCGTTGGGTTATAAGGCTGCTCTGTTGGAAAGGCAACGGTGAATTCAGGTTTGACATTGTCATTTGCATTTATATCAGAAGCTTTCAACAACTTACGAACCGTACCATCTTGTCCTTTATAATAAGCTGGTTCATGCCATTTAGGGTAAATTTGTATAGCCCTTAATTGAACATCAACCATCTCCTGATAAGATTTATTTTTAAAGAAATCGTCGCTACTCATATTGAGCTTAACAAAGCCCAATTTATCAGTAATACTGAGGGGGGGGAAGACATGAGTACCTAACTGCCAGATAGCGTACAATTTTTCTTCGTTGAAAAAAGGCTGTTTTTCTTTTAAAGGAATATCTTTATTTACTGTTTGTAAGTAAGTGTCAAATTTTGCTTCACTTTTAATCAATGTAGGAATGAATTTCACATCCGTAGTTGATAATACGCCTTTATTTATAGATTTTTCATCAAACACAACATGAGCCGTCAAGCTCTCAATTTTCTTATTGTCCAATTCAGAGCTACCAATCAGCAGAGCATGTTTGGCTTGAGTGCCAAAAGGTTGAAACGGTTTTTGAGCATCTAAAATACCTTCTGCATTTTGCAGGGCTATATTTTTAGTGATGCCCGAAGCAGTGCATTTTACGACAATTTTTGTTATTTCATTGACATTCAATACGTTATATAACTCGGCAAACTTAGGACTATTATTTTTTAAGACAATACGCACAGACGCTTCAGTTAAACCATGAGGGTTCTTTTTGGCTTCTTTCAATGGCTCCGCAGGCTTGGCGTCTTTGGATAGTTCAAATGTCAACTTAATCAAAGAAGCGGTTTTCAAGTCAACAGGTATCCAATCTTTTTCTGTTGTAATTTGTATATCCAAAAGCGCTATCAACTCATCTTGAGTCAATGAAATACTGAGGGGGTTTTTAAAAGTAAAATCAATGGTAAAAGAGCGGACGCCCTCCTTTGCCCTGAAAACAGGAGAAGAAATAATAAAACCGACTTTACCCAATCGGTCAACATCCGTTGTTATTTCGCCTAAACTCGCCCAATTGCCTGTATTGGCTGCTTGCTGGAAGGTATAAAGTTGCTTTGTTGGCAAGTTTTTCTCTGTTTCAATGGCTTTTGTCTGTGCCGCTTTGTCTGTTGTTACTATTTCTAATTCGCAGTTTTGTTCTGTTTTAGGAGGTCTTATTTTATCCACAAAAAGCGTTCTCACCTCTGCTACTTCAGCTCTATTCAACACCAACTCTTCATCGGTTTCAAAGATAATTTCTGCTTTATTGATGTCTTTTCCATCTTTAAAACCTGTTTGTGCTTTGAGCAACTGGGGTGATGGCAGTTGTTTAGCTAATTCAAAAACTAAATGCGCTTTGTCGGGTATAGCAGCGCGTTCTTTAAAACAGAGAATTTCACGGTAGAAATAATCCAGATGCCGTTCGGTCAATCCGTTCATATCGCCTTGCACTATTTTGAAAAGGCGCAGGAATGCGAACATCAAACCCAAATGTGGCTCATGGGATTCATTATTGAGAATAAGTTCGTCAAGCCCTTTATCGGATTGAGGAAATGAGGATAAAACCTGCCGTTGCGCCTTGTAAAGCAGTTCTGCAATGCGGTCTAAACGCATCAAAAGCGATGGTAAAAGCGTTCGGCGTGTGCCGCGTTTATTATTCAAAATGAGGTCTTCCGCTTTCGTATCCGCTTCATTCAATTGCCAAACTGCACCCCCCTCAGTATTGGAGAAAAATTGAGGATTCCAGAAAGGAGTTAAGCTATAAGGTTCTTTCATCAAAACATTGCTAATCCCTATAAACTCGCGGAGCAAGAACCTCAAATTGGTTTCAGTCAATTGCCAAACGGTTAGGCTCACAGGCGTTTTGTTTTCCATCATCGTCAGCACCTGCACGGTCGCCCGAGTGTCTAAAAGTCCATAATGCCAAGACTGATGTTGTGCAAAGGCATCGAATAAATGCCCTATTAAAAACTCCAAAGCATTGGGGTCGGCGGCAATATCCACCGTTTTTTCACGGAGGGTTTGATACGTTGACCACCATTTTTCAGCATCAAATTGAGCAATAGTGGCTAATTGGAAAGGGATACTGGCTTGAAAAAAAGGTGTCCAATTCTGAACATTGCCTTCTAAATTATAAAACTTAACCTCTTTAGCAAATTGCTTCCAAAAGTGCAACACATCGAGCGTAGTGCGTCCATCAACAGCCGCTTGGTCGGGTTGGCGCATAGAAATGTCCCGTTGGCGTTGGCTATTGCCGTCGCGCTGTAAAGGATTTTCTATGTTAAAGGGGTTTGCCATGCGTTTGTTTTTCCTTTAGTATCAACTGTTATCAAATTCTAAATAAAGGCTGTTTCGCCTTTTAAGTAATAATCATAGACAAAATTGAAACGCGAATTGCTTGTTTTAATGGTATAATCAACTGTTATCAGCAATTTGCCTTCGAGTTGGTCATCTGTTTTTATAGAAACATTATCTACTCGAATACGAGGTTCATGATAAATTAAAGCCGTGGTGACAACGTCTTGCAGATAAGTCAAAAAGCCTATATTCAAGGGTTCAAATTGAAAATCTTTTAGGTTGCAACCGAAATTAGGGCGCATCACCCTTTCACCAAAACTGGTTGAAAGGATAATGTGAAGACTCTGATTGATGTCTTCACGACCTTCAACCATATCAATCGAGCCAAACGCAGGTAAAAATGTGGGCGGAAAAGACCAGCCTTTACCTAAAAAATCCATAGGGTTTTCAATTTTATTTTATTAAAACATTTATCTTCATTAACTAAATCCTTTTTAACCGCCAATCATAACTGTTGGTACTCCTGATACAATGCTGCCACCATGCGCTGTTGTATCGCCGATTCTTGCTGCTGGTTTACCGCCTATCAACACCGTAGCAGAGCCTTTGGCAACCGTATCGGGAGGACCTGCACATACGCAAACGTCGCCTAAAACGGATGCAGGCATACCCCCTATCAAAACGGTGGGAACACCCGGGCTGGCAACAGGACCTCCTACATGAGGCGACCCATTCGGATTGACTAAAGGACAAACATGATTGCTGCTTCCTATAACTGCTGCTGGGGGCATATTTTATTAATTTAAATTGTATTAAACATTGATAATCAATTCTTTATAAACTATTAGCAATTTTCTGCCTCTGGGTCTTCTGTTTTAATGCCTTTCCAATAAAGTTGTGTCTTTTGCCAAACCTTTTGAGCTACACGTTCTCCTAAAGCTAACCCCTCAGTATTACCGGCTATAAAATGAATACCACCGTAACAGCGCGATAGTCCCGCCTGTTGGGCAGCATCTGAGAACCTTTTCCAATACAAAACCACGTCATAAGCTGGGGTGAGACCGGGTTCAATGATAGAGCTACCAGCGAGTAATTTTACAGACATACCGAAAAAATCATTGCCTTTGAAATATTGCAAAATGGCAGCTCCTGCACAACTAAAAGTACTATGCCCGGAGACGTGTTCAGGGAAAGGAGGCGTTGGAATATAGGTTTGCCATTGTCGAGCCGGTATATTCACCATGCCTTGATAAGCACCACCCCAAACTTGTACAACACAATTATCCAACAAAGCCCGTATAGCGGTTATGGGTCGGCAATAATCATAACGCCTTTTGCTATACCAACAAGCTATACTGGCATCCATAAGGGCATTACCCATTGCAAAAAACAATCGAACATCTTCCGAAAGGGTGTGTTTATCTCGAAGTGAGACCCAATGGGCTATTTGACACCACATGCCCGGCGGTGTAACAGTGCCACTACCCGCTACCCAATATTCGGCTATCATTTTCCTTTCATCATCTAAATTTTTACTAAAATCAAGTATATCTTTACAATTCTGTTCAAATACTTCAGCGGCAACTTGATCGTCCGAATCCTTTATTTCCTCTTTGTCTTTCACAGGCAAATCACGTGGATAATTAATGGGTGGCGGCGGTTTCAAATCAGGTGCACTGGATTTGCCAATAGCAAAAGGTTTTACATCGCGCCAGTGAGGATATAAAAATATTTGCTCTTTGCCATTGACTTCTAAAGGCTGCCAATGGTTGATATTACACAACTCTTTAGCTGAATTTTTGAGTTCATAGCTATCTGATGTGTCAGCATAACCTTCTGGGAAATCTTTTGAGGTTTCTTTTTGGTTAGAGCCGTCTGCTTCTCGGGCTTTTAGCAAGGCTTTGGCAGCAGTGTTGCCTATTTTCTCAGGTGTTAAAGTGTCATTTTGCGAATAAGTGGTTTGATCATTAGCATTGTATTGATATTCTCTCATCAAACCTATGAAAGCTGCTTGCCTTTCTTTTGGGGGAAATAAATCACACAAGACATGAAATGCTGCATAACTCATCGCCTTTTGCCTATTCGCATCGTTCCAAAGCGATTGGTCTGCTCGACGAAATTTTTCTATATAAACAGGGATGGCTTTCCCATCGAAATGCGCCCATGAATCATACATGGCTGTATGAATCAGCGCAATGGCACGTGCTGTACTGGGGGGCTTCATTGAGGTAGCTTTGACAGTGGCTAAAAGCAAACTGTTCCAACGCAATACACAATTGTCTTTCAATTTGGTCATTTTCCTAAACGATTGTTTTTACTTATGGGTTAAAAATGTATTCTAATGCCAATAATGGATTAATTAATTTAAACCAAACAGCCTTCCACCTTTGTTACACCAGATGAACCGACAGACACACCCGCAGAGCCATTAACGGTTAAGTTGGCAGAGGCTTTCACTGTTGTGTTCATCCCTTCTAATGAGGCATCGGCTGTTGCTTTGGCGGCTATTTTACCAGTTGCTTCTATACTAATGTCTTTGGGACTCGTAATTTTTATACCGCTTGGGCTCATTTCTATCTTATTGCCTGTTTGGTCTTGGAGTGTAATGGTTTGTGCATCATCATCAATAACAAAAGAATTTCCGCCAGGCGTATCTAAAGTAATAATGCTCTTCTCATCATCGAATTGAAGCTTCATTTTGCTTCTGGTAAAAAAACCTTTCAGATGATTGGCATCTTGAGCTTGTAAGGGAGCAGGATTTTTAGAGCTATTGAGTTGCCCCAACACAATGGCTTCGCGAGGGTCGTTATTGATGAATCCAAGAATAACTTCATCACCGATTTCAGGTCTAAAAAAAGACCCTCGCTCATTGCCAGCATCTAAACACGCCATACGCGACCAAATACCTTGAGCATTGCTGTCAAGCGTTGGTAATTTGACTAAAATACGGTCTTCTCCTTTCGGGTCCCTTTGTAATTGAACCACAACCCCGATTTGCAAGCCCGACACTGAGGGGGTCAATCCTGCAGCCGGAAAATTACTAATCGTTTCTTTTGAGGCATACCATTCGGGCGACATTCCAAACTGAGCATGAGTCAACCATACACCATTGACGAACTCATGCCGCACACCCGAAATATAGGCTATGCCTTTAAATCGAGCACCAACACCAGTTATTTCTATCCATTTGCCTATATTTACAACAGAAGTGCCTTCAAATTTGGCACGTCCTCGTATTTTTGACATCCGACTTTTCAACAATGCTGCTTTTGTCCAAGCCTCCATTTCGGCAGGCGATAACTGACCGCTGTGTCTCATCTCATACTGAGGGGGTGCTATTGATTGGGCTAAAGTGGCACCAGTTAAGTTACCATGCTCCCGAAAATTGATTGAGGAGGTTGATGATACTTCCAACTCTTGGTTCTTATAATTCCAAGATTGGGCTTCTACTTCTTGCCATTGTGTCCGAGCGTCCATTTCAGCATCAAATTCTAAAAGGGTTGCTCCAAAACCCACTGACAAAATCGGACTTTCAAAATCAGGTGCTTTTATGCTGACCCGCCCATCATTGACTATCACCAATTTGCCATTTGCCTCTGCCCGCATCAGCATAAAATCCCAATCGGTAGCATGGTACTGAACCAACTCAGCGTGCTGACCTGTTGTTGACTCTATTGTACCCGTAGCACTATAATTACCCAATATTTGCGATATCACGTCACTATCAGTCACATCCGTAAAATATTTATTTTTACGCCCGATAGTCATCCGCACGGTTTCGTCTTTACTTTCAACTGTCAAAGTATTTTGATGATTTCTTATTTTGATGGCTTGGCGGACAATGATGCCTTTGAAAAGGGTTTGATAATGTCCATCGCGACCGCCCTTAATTTCCATTTTTTTACCAGGTACAAATCGAGGGCTTTCTGATTGTTCGAAATTTTCAATTGACCCGTCACCATCGCGTATTACCATCGTTGCTGTCGGTATGCGATTAATCTCTCGCACAACGGTAATGTTTAAAATACCCACAGTGGGGTCAATTAATACACCATCAATCAACACTTGCAAAGTGACAACGCCGAAAGGGGTGGCAACGGTTTCAGGAATAAGGCGTTCTACAGGCATTTTTCTATTTTCAATGGATTAGAAAAGTCTTCCTATCTGATTTCCAATATTATTAGCGGCATTGCTCACTTGGTTGGCAGCATTGCCAACAGCGGTAGCCGCTTCTTGAATAGGTTGTATGACTAACTCAACACCTTCTTTTATGCCTCTAAAATTGACAATATTGTTGGCGCGAGCAATATCCAAATACGCATTGATGTCGGTCAAAACTTTATCAGCAATATTCGGAATTTTATCTCCTGCAACGGCTTGTATTACTTTTTCAACTGCCGCTCCTAATGATTTACCTTCATCTATAACTCTTGCCTGGGGGTCAATATATCTTTTAAAAGAGACCGCTAATTTAGCCCTTAACGGCACCCCCTCAGTATTAAAGAGTTTATATTCAACACCCAGATTCGCCAATTGGCAATCAAAAAGCAAATCGCCCCAAATGATTTTTAAAAAATTGGGTTTATTGATGTCTCCGTTCATCTTATACGCCACGTCAGCAAACTTTTTCAACTGCGTTTTAATATCTGTGTTGTTAAGCGTATTACCTTCTATCGTATTGGTATTATCTAAATACAAATCAAAACGCAACTCTTCCGGTTCGGTCCGATTGAATTTTGGATTGGTTTGTTGAGTAGCTTGTGGCTGCGATTCCTCTTGTTTGATGTGATAAGAACGCGACAGATTCTCTGGATTTATAGGCACTTTAAATTCGTCTATAAAATCAGTCATTTGACTGTTTCTAAAACCTTTGATAACCATTTTAGTCGCCATAGCTTATCGTTCTTCTTTTTCTTTCAAAACTTCTAATACTTTTTCAACACACAACTGAACCATTTCTTCTTCTGACATGCCTGAAGACTGAGGGGTTGCCCCCGCATCAGGATTGGATGATGAGGCACCTGAAGTCGCTGGGTCAGATATTTGCACGCGAATCTGCAATTCTTTAATTTCTATTGGCATGGTTTCAAGTCATTATTGCATAGTTAAAATCTAAATAAATCAACTACTTCACAATCAATTCTGCTTGTTTATTTTTGTTATCTTTAAACTCAAGCTCAAAATTCGTCGAATCTACTCTAAAAGCATTATAAGTCAATTCTAATGTCTCTATCAATATTTCGTTTTGAGTAGAGTTAAGGTCTTTGACTTTCCAACTTTTAGGCAATACATGCCGAATTTTCCATGTGACTAAAGGCATGTGCTCATCATTCATCAAAGTCACTTGCAAATTGATGGGTTTAAATTCAAAACCATAAAAAGCATCCTGACACCATTTTAAAAGAGTCGATTGATGTGGCTTGAACATACCGCGCTCAAGTGTCAGCGTTGAAAATTTGCTACGTAAAGGCACCGTATGCTCAGCCTCTAAAAAGCCACCTTCTTTGATGGTTTCTGTTTCCATCTGTACCTCCAAACCTTTCACTGATTGGAAGCTGGTATCATCGGAGGCAATACCTTCAAAATGAACCCGAAAATGAAAGCCAACGTATGGATAGTAACTCATTTTTTTTATCCTTCAAAAGTGACTTCTAATTTTTCATGAACCAACTCAAGCGTTTCGATAGCTACTTCATTGCCATCGGATTTGAGGTCGGAGGGTTGCACTTTTGTTGGAAAAGCATTTGTCAGTTTCCAAGTGACAATGGGTTGATGCTCTTCGTTCAAAAGGCTAATTGTAACGGTTCGACGATAAAGTGAACCGATTTTATTGCCTTCTTGGAACATGCGCGTCTCTTTCCACCAATCAAAATAATCGTTGCGATTTTTAAAGGTGCCGCGTTTGAGCGTGATATTGCCAAATTTCTGCATACCCGG
>JANLRG010000314.1:0-1646 GCA_031361545.1 Bacteroidota bacterium | reverse complement strand
AATTCAAACTCAATCTGCATTATGGCTTCTTATTAACCAATACAACTACATAAACTGGTGATTATTTAGTGAAAAACGAAAAGTGAAAAACGAAAAATATTAGATGAAAAGTAAATTGATGAAAAATAAAAAATATACTCAAACGCTTCTTTACATCATCGTCGGCATCTTTGTTTTGGCAATGACTTTTTGGGCTTTCAAATATTTTAAAGATAAAAAGCCGGTGAAAGCCGCCGCAGAGAAAACGGAGGAACAACACGCTACAATTGAAGTAACTACAACAACCGTTAAAAACCAGCCGCTGACCGAGTTTTTAACCCTCAATGGCACTACAAAATTTCAAAAAACGGCTAATATCCGCAGCAATGCAACGGGTTATGTCTTAGATATGGGCTTTGTCGTTGGCAATTTTATTCAAAAAGGACAGCTTTTTTGCAGGGTTAAAACGAAAGAACAAGACGCCCTCAAAGAGATTAATTTGATTGATACTTCGCTCCGTGTTTTTAATCAACCGCTTACCGTTGTGAGCAACGCTTCGGGCATATTATCAATGCTCAATGTTCACGTAGGCGATTACGTAGCGGAAGGCGATATTTTAGCGGTTTTAACCGAGCCTTCGTCTTTAGTTATCCTCGTCAATGTGCCGTATGAATACCATCAGACGATAAAAGTGGGGACAAAATGTGAAGTAAAATTGCCTGACAATAGAATAATGAATCTGGAAATCGGCGGCATGACCCCCTCAGTAGATGCGGTCTCCCAAGCACAATTTTACTTCATCCGCTTGCCCAATGAAAATTTGCCTGAAAACTTGAATGTTATCCTCCGTTTTCCCTACAAACAGTCGGGTTCAGCGAAAAGTATTCCTATAAATGCCTTACAAACGGATGAATTGCAAAAAGAATTTTGGGTGATGCGGGTAGTGGATAGCATAGCGGTTAAAACGCCCGTCACGATTGGTTTGCAGACAAATGAATTAGTAGAAATCAAATCAGGGAATGTGAAAATTGGGGATGAAATCGTATTACAAGGCGGATATGGATTAGCTGATTCAACTTCTATTGCTATTAAAAAAGATTAATTGAAGCACAACTTTCGTAAAGTTATTGCTTTCGTTACCCCTCAGTATTTTTAATTAAAAAGTAAAATGGAAGAGAATCATATCAAGCATGTCCACTACAAATTTCCAATAATAGCCATTATTTGTCTATTATTGGGAGCAGGCTATTTCAGTTATTCGCATCTCAAAACGGGCTTGTTTCCAGATATTACGTTTCCAAAAATAAAGGTCATAGCCGATGCAGGGCAACAGCCCGTTGATAAAATGATGACCCTCGTCACGGTTCCCTTAGAAAATATTATCAAACGGACTGAGGGGTTAGATTATATCCGCAGCACCACTTCAAGGGGAAGTTGCGAAATTTCTGTTTTTTTGAAATGGAACGCTAATATTGACAATGCCAAACAACAAATCGAGTCTTTTATCAATCAAACTTTATCTACGCTGCCACCCAATACCGCTATTTCAGTTGAAAAAATGAACCCATCTATATTGCCTGTCATGGGTTTTTCATTAGAAGGCAATCGAAGCCTTGTTGATTTGAAAAAGATAGCGCAATATCAAATAAAACCTTTCTTATCAGCCG
>JANLRG010000300.1:0-1364 GCA_031361545.1 Bacteroidota bacterium | reverse complement strand
CCGAGAGTAAATCCTCACTATCGCTATAATTTAAGAAACCTCTGTCACTTTCCCACCAACCGTAAAAGTCTCTCTTATCCCCATTTTTTGAGATAAATAATACGCCATGAAATTGAAAGGAATGATATTGGGCAAAATAGAATAATGCTCTTCCGATTTGGGTTCTTCGACGGTCATCACATGGGCACCAGCTGCCTTTATGGTGTGTGTTAATTTGAGCGTGCGGTCATACGATTTTCCTTTAGCGAATATGTGTATAACAATACTATTTTCAGCGGTTTCCTTATGTCCATGATTGTATTGAGCCATCGCCAACCCATGGAAATTGAGTTTTGTACTTTCGCTCATAATCAAGGTGCTTTTAAGGCGGTAGCAATGTTGGGTCCACTTCCGGTTATATAAATTCCATAAATCTTATTGTTATTTATTAATTCAAATACTTTTTCTGCCATCTGTTTGCCTTGTGCTGCGTATTTGTCCATGTTTTTAGCCAATAATGCCACCGATACTGAGGGGTCAAAACCCAAGCCTTTGAACAATATCAATAAAGTATTAATGTAGGTTTTGGACGATGAATAATGCTCCTCCCCTGCCCGCATCAGCACCACATTCGATACATTAGGCGCATGGCTTAATGGATTGTCAGGATAATTAGAAACAGCTACGTATTTATCAAAAAGTTGTGTACACCAAAGGGCTTCCGTACTTTTGCCCGATTGAGATAGGATAACGCCTGAGGGTTTTTTCTTTTCGTAAGACAAATAATTAAAATACTCCGAAGCCATTTCGGGGTAAATATTAATGCCCATGTATTTGAAAGCCAACGGCGCAAAATACGATGACCCCATGCCCAAATAAGGCACCCCTAAAGGCAGTTTTTGAAGCGGTGCATCCAAAATAGCAGTCGCTTTTTTAGGAATTTCAAGGATTTCAGCCAATATTTTGTTCATTACTGAGGGGGTGGTTTTGAGTGATTTTAGATACGTTTTTCTTTTCATAAGACAATACCAAAGCTGCAACAATGGCAATACAAATACCGATAATTTCTATATAAGTGATGTTTTCTGATAAAAAAGTAATGGCTAAAACAATGGTAAAAACGGGCTGCAAGACCCCTGCAATGGTTGTGACTTGTGAGGCTTTTCCTTCGGCTTTGTAAGCCGCAAAGCTGCACAACACACCTAATCCGTTTAACATACCAGCAAAAGAGCCCAGTAAAAGCGTTTTCTGAGCAAAATTGTAATCAATTTTACCAATCACCATAAATATGAGTGATATAAAAACACTCGACACAATGAAAGCAGCATAAGCCTATTCTGCGGGAATATAATTGGTCGTTACTTTTTGAGCGGCACTAAAAACAC
>JANLRG010000254.1:0-4525 GCA_031361545.1 Bacteroidota bacterium | reverse complement strand
CTCAGCAAGTAAAAGCAGAGGGATTAGAATCTCAGTTCATCGGCAAAAATTTTGTTTTCGATGATAGAATGGGTGAAAGAATTACAGAGGATATTGTCGCTAATTGTCATCAGTGTGGAAATCCAAGCGACAATCATGTGAACTGCGCCAATGACGATTGCCACTTATTGTTTATTCAATGTCCGGAATGTGCCGAAAAAATGAATGGATGTTGTACCCCAGCTTGCATTGAAATTTCTCTCATGCCAATTGATCAACAGCGTGTATTGAGAAAAGGTCAAAAGAAAAATAATACCCTCTCTGTTTATAAAAGTCGTCTCCGCCCAAATCTTAGAAATTATCTAAATGAAAATAACATTCATCTTTCAGTTAACTCTCAAAAATAACTCCCTGTGAAAAAAACTTTACTCAATCTCCTCTTCGGATATTTATTGCTAGGAAGTACGACTTCCATTGCGCAACCTTCGCTTTTTACTGAAAATTTTTCAACTCGCGTTTTACCTGCTGGCTGGACAAATGATAGCGCCGGTGTATCAGCATCTGATCTTTGGCTTTTCAATAATCCATATTTTCGTTCAATTAGTGGAGCAGGATTCGATACAAGTTTTGCAATTTTTGATAGTGATCGTGGAAGTGTTAATAATAACATCAATGAAAATGCTTCATTGACTACACCAGATATCAGTTTGGCTACACTCACTGGCATACCTTATTTAGAATTAGATCAGCAGTACCGAGCACTATCAGGCCCTGGCACCAGCGGCTCCTCGAGAAAGATTGAATTTAGCACCAATGCTGGTGCTACTTGGACTCAATTGGCTTATGATAGTATTGATTATGGATATCCAAATCCTGCTATACATTCGTCTTATCCTATTTCACAAGGAGCCGCAACTTCAATTCGTTTTCGCTTCACTTGGACAGGTTCTTGGGATTGGTGGTGGGCAATCGATAATGTTGTTTTGAAAGATTATCCAGTTGCTTGCACAACTCCTCCATCTGCGGGTTCTACAGGTGGTAATACCGATACCGTTTGTCCTTCTTCAAATGTCACTCTCTTTTTATTGGGCGCAGACACGGCTATAGGAATTTCATATCAATGGCAAATTTCAACTGATAATACAACGTGGTCTGATATTTCTGGAGCTATTTCGCCAAATTATATTTTCTCTGGACAAACAGTTACTTCTTATTACCGCTGTAATGTAACTTGTAGTGGACAAACAGCTTCTTCAACTTCATGGGCAGTAATTCAAAATGATCCACTAGCTTGCTATTGCATTCCTCCATATTCCATTGGCTGTGATGCATTGAATAAAGTTGCAGTCAATACACTTTTTACAGATAGTACAGGCTGTAATGGAAATCCTAATAATTATATTCTATATCCAACAACTGGAAATTATACCACAACTTTAGGAACCGGTGATTACTATGCATTCACAATTGCATCAGGTGTAGGATCAGGAAATCATGGAGCGGGTATTTGGTTCGACTACAATGCTGATGGCGATTTTCAAGATGTAGGAGAGTTTTACCGTATCAGTGATAGCATCCCTCAATTGTCTGGAGATATTACAATCACCATCGGAATTCCAAATTCTGCACTTCTAGGGCTTACAAGAATGCGTGTTCGTTATGTTTACGCTAACCCTGTTACTCAAGTTAGCGATTGTAATTCGTATAGCTATGGTGAGACGGAAGATTATACTGTCAATATTGTTTTAGGAACTAGCATTAAAGAAAATCCACTCAATGCAATTTCTATTCACCCAGTTCCTGCACACGATAGAATTTATATTCAATCGCCGATTTCAGGAGCCATGTCTATTACGCTGTTTGACCAAACCGGACGAATTTGTAAATCTCTTTACTCAACAACAAATTCAGCTGAAATAAATACTTCTGAATTTGCTGCTGGTATCTATTTTGTTCGTTTCGAAACAGAGAGAAACACAATTACTAAAAAAATAGTCCTGAATTAATTGACGATTGCAGGTTAATTCAATCTGTTTATTATCTTTGACAAACGTTCTTTAGAAAATTATTGTCCGCCTCAAAAGCGGTACGCTTATCAAGAAAGGTGGAGGGATTGCGCCCTATGAAACCTTGGCAACCCTTATAAACTTTTAAAGTTTATAGAAGGTGCCAACTCGCTCTTCCAATTGGAAGTCAGATAAGTCAGATCGATCATATTCAATAGTGAAAACTGTTTAAAATCTCCTCTGACTTATGTTAGAGGAGATTTTTTTTTGGAATGAATGATAGAGTAAAGAAAAATATATTTCACTACCAGTGTCTCAATTGCAAGACGAAAAAGTATAGAAAAATAAATTATGAATCACGCTGAAGGAATTAAAGAGGAACTAAAGAAAAGAATTTTGGTAATTGATGGCGCTATGGGGACAATGATCCAACGTCATCATTTACAAGAAGCAGACTTTCGAGGACAACGTTTTGCAAATTGGGAGCATCCTCTTCAAGGTAATAATGATTTACTTTCCATCACTCAACCACACATCATTGAGGATATTCATTTTCAATATTTACTTTCAGGTGCTGATATCATAGAGACAAATACTTTCAGCGCTCAAAAAATTTCTATGGCTGATTATCATTTGGAAGAAATTTCTTATGAACTGAATTATGAATCAGCTAAAATTGCAAAGAAGGCAATTGGACGGTATGCCGCTCAAACAGGGAATAGAAATAAGTGGGTGGCCGGAGCAATCGGCCCAACAAATAGAACGCTTTCTCTTTCGCCCGATGTCAATAATCCTGCTTATCGTGCAGTAACTTTTGATCAGGTTGTAGAAGCATACCTTGAACAAACGTTAGGATTGATGGATGGCGGAGTTGATCTCATTCTCATCGAAACAATTTTTGATACTCTCAATGCAAAAGCTGCACTCTTCGCTGTGCAAACTGCATTTGAACAAAAAAACATTTCATTGCCAATTATGATTTCAGGTACAATCACCGATGCTAGTGGTAGAACTTTGTCAGGGCAAACCGTTGAAGCTTTTTTAAATTCCATTTCGCATGTCGATTTGTTGAGCGTTGGATTAAACTGCGCTCTGGGTGCAAAAGAAATGCGGCCTTATATTGAAGAGCTCTCGGAAAAAGCACCTTTCAATATTAGCGCATATCCTAATGCAGGTTTACCAAATCAATTTGGCGAATACGATGAAACGCCTACTCACATGGGACATCATATCGAAGATTTCTTGCAGAGTGGATTTCTAAATATTGTTGGCGGTTGTTGTGGAACGACTCCTGAACACATAGCGCATATTGCTGCGCTGGCAGTAAAAACTTCTCCTCGTCGCATTCCATCCATCGAACCTTACTTAAGAATTTCCGGATTAGAAGCTGTCAATCTTAGACCTGAATCTAATTTTATGAATGTGGGAGAGAGAACGAATGTGACTGGATCGAAAAAATTTTTGAGATTGATCAAAGAAGAGAAATATGAAGAGGCTTTATCAGTTGCCAAAGATCAAGTTGAAGGCGGTGCGCAAGTGATAGACATTAATATGGACGAAGGAATGTTGGATGCTAATTATGCATTTACAACGTACTTAAATTATATTGGATCTGAGCCAGATATTTCTAAAGTTCCAATAATGATTGACTCTTCTAAGTTTTCTGCTATAGAAACAGCATTGAAATGTACGCAGGGTAAATCGATTGTTAACTCTATTTCCATGAAAGAAGGCGAAGCAGAATTTATTCGCCAAGCTAAAATTGTCAGGAAATTTGGTGCAGCAGTTATTGTTATGGCCTTTGATGAGACTGGACAAGCCGATACATTTCAAAGAAGAATAGATATTTGTGCTCGAGCATATAAAATTTTGACCGAGCAAGTAAAATTTCCTCCACAAGATATCATCTTCGATCCAAATATTTTTCCTGTTGCAACAGGAATGGAAGAGCATCGCAAAAATGCGTTGAGTTATTTTGAAGGAACCAAATGGATAAAAGAAAATTTGCCTCATGCAAAAATTAGTGGTGGAGTAAGTAATGTCTCCTTTTCATTTCGAGGTAACGACCATGTGCGCGAAGCTATTCATGCAGCTTTTCTTTATCACGGTATAAAAAACGGAATGGATATGGGAATTGTAAATCCATCTCAGCTTATCGTTTACGATGAAATTGAAAAAGAATTGTTGGAATTGGTTGAAGATGTTTTGTTGGATAGAAAAGAAGATGCAACCGAACGATTAATCAATCATGCTGAAAAAGTAAAAGGTGCCGGTAAAGAAAAAGATGTGAAAGAAGAACAATGGCGACAAGGCACCGTTGAAGAACGCATTTCACATTCATTAGTAAAAGGTATCACCGATTTTATTGATGTGGATATTGAAGAAGCATTCAACAAATATGAAAAACCGCTACACATCATTGAAGGTCCGTTGATGGCAGGAATGAATGTGGTTGGAGATTTATTTGGTGCCGGAAAAATGTTTTTACCACAAGTGGTAAAGAGTGCACGTGTAATGAAAAAAGCAGTTGCTTATCTCGA
>JANLRG010000290.1:0-1894 GCA_031361545.1 Bacteroidota bacterium | reverse complement strand
AATAATTATAAAGCCAATAACTTTAAATTATCGAAAGCACCAGTTGGCTTAGCTTCTCGCAATGACAAATCCGATATGTCAGATTGGAAAGATGTCATTCCTCACAGCGACTCCTCTTTATTGATGAAATATGAAATCTTGGATGATTATATTGTCTATCAAAATCGAGTCAATGGTTTGATTAAAATCAATATTATACCAAATTGCTTTTAAGCCTACGTATTTAAATAAGGGAATAACGTTAGTTTACAGACGGCTGTGGGATTGCAAATATATTCATTGACCAATTTATCAATAAGATTTTCTATTTGCTCAATATCCTCAAATACTTCATTAGCCGTAAATTTCCTTAATTCCTCAAAAAAGCGTTCAACGGGATTGAGCTCAGGACAGGCGGCGGGTAATTTTTCCCACTCTAATCCATATTTTTCAACAAGTTGTTTTTGATGGGCACTGGCACCATCGCCAATTATAAGGAGTTTGTCATGGTGCGTTATAATCTCTTCTTTAATCAAATGTTTTTTAAATTCTTTGATAAATATATCGAAACACACTTTATTTAAGTGAGATAACAAACAGGCAAACACATCGCCCGTATAAGGACATAAAGCCACGTACAAATAAGCCCATTTGTACCCAATTTTGACTTTGCATACCGGTCTTCGTCCTTTTCTGGACCAGCGTCTGCGACAATGAGTGCGTGTTCCATAGCGCATTTCATCTGTCCAATAAATACACTTGGCATAGGGAAGAGCTAAGTCAGCAAAGTTTTTTTAAATGCTTTTTCTCCCTC
The DNA here is from genome assembly GCA_031361545.1 of Bacteroidota bacterium. Lineage (GTDB taxonomy): Bacteria > Bacteroidota > Bacteroidia > AKYH767-A > 2013-40CM-41-45 > JADKIH01. The sequence goes on along the minus strand of JANLRG010000290.1, from coordinate 1,101 downwards.
CTCGTCTTTACGAACATTCACAGGGCGACCTGTTTTTGCTTTAGCACCTAAGCGCTTGAGTTTGCGACTCATCCCTGAGGGGCTATACTTTACTTGAAACGTTTGGCTCACATAAGCAATAATTTGACCTTGTGTGATACAATCATCTTTGTCTAATCGTGCTAAGAGAGCCGCATCTTGAGTACTATCCAATCGATGATTATTGCCCCCTTTGTACCGGTTGTCTATTAACCCCTCCAGACCTTCTTTTTGATACAAAGACCACAGTTTTTGGCTTTGTCGAGCTTTTAAACCAATACAAGCACCGGCTGATACTTGTGTAATGCTTTGGCCCGTTTTTAACAGCCAGATGAAATGAAGCCGTTCTTTTGACCGAACAATTTGGCTCTTTTTGTTTATTAATACCTCTAATCGCTCCGCCGACTCCTGAATAAGTATCTTATAATCTAACGTTTTACGACTCATCGCTTTTTAAACGTAAATATACGTACGCTTTGATACAATTTGGTATTATTGATAGAAAAACGAAAGTAACGCAAAATGTTGATTTTGGAGAAGACATTTATAATACAGAGTTTTATGTAGCGGATTTTGATAATTTGAAAATTGACTCGATACGTTTCAATTATCAATCGTTGAAAACGCCCATTTCAACTTTTCGTTATGACATTAAAACAAAAAAGAAAACACTGATAACACAAAATACTATTTACAATTATGACCTCAAACTATACGAAACCAAACGCCTTTGGGTCAAAGCCCGCGATGGAGTTGAGGTACCTGTTTCGATTGTTTATAAAAAGGGACGGTTTTATCAAAAAGGTAAAAACCCACTTCTTTTGACCGCTTATGGTGCTTACGGCTATAATTTTGAAGCAGAATTTTCATCTGAAATAATCAGTTTATTGGATAGAGGATTTGTATATGCTATCGCGCATGTACGAGGAGGACAAGAGCTTGGGCGGCATTGGTACGAAGAGGGGAAAACGAATAAAAAGAGGAATACTTTTAATGATTTTATTGATTGCGCCGACTATTTGATTGAAAATAAATATGTTGCTAAAGATAAGCTTTGCGGAGATGGCATCAGTGCAGGCGGTT
>JANLRG010000215.1:0-1198 GCA_031361545.1 Bacteroidota bacterium | reverse complement strand
CCAAGCCCCTTACCCGCTAATGATTTCATTGTCATTGACGCAAACTATCTGTGGGGAACGTTTGGTTATGCCTCATCGGGCACGATTACCGTCAATGCAGGTAAGCAATTAAAATTTGTCAATACATTTATCAACAATGGGACGGTCGTCAATAATGGGACATTGATTACTGCCTTTGAGAGTAGCGGCTATGAAGGCATGCAAAACACGGGAACGTTTACAAACAATGTGGGTGGTTCATTGCAAATAAATGGTGACGCGGCATTGTTCAGCAATCAAAATGGCGGTATTTTCAATAATTATGGTACTCTTACAAATAATTTTCAGTTTAATAACCAATTAGGCGGCACTTTTAATAATTACAGTGTTTGCAGTAGTCCGAATAGTGTAGGTACAATCATCAATAGAGGAACGATTAATATTCCGGGTGCAAACGCAACGATGAGTTATTATTGCGCTTTTGTAAATGAAGGGACAATCAATGTTAGTACGGGTGGCAAATTAGCCATCGGAAGCTCAACATTATTGACAGGAGGGACTATCAATTGGAGTAATGATGGCATCATAGCTTTGCGAGCAGGGCTTCAAATAACAAGTGGGACAAATTTTATTATACCTCTTGGCGGTACGCTTATACTTTCTGAGAATAACAACGCTATGAATTTACAAATCCTTTCGGGAGGGACTATTACGAATAATGGCATTTTACAAGTAAATACAGCAGCATCGCTTATGGTCATGTCTGGCGGTAATTTAATTAATAATAAAGCAACGTTTCTTAGGGGTGTTAGTGTCTCCAGTGGCGGTTCATTTACAAATAATAGTGGTGCTACTTTAACAGGTGGTGGAGGTGTCTATGGCACAGGTACAATAAATAATGCAGGCACATTCACGAATACAAGTATCGGAGTATATGGAGGTGTATTTAACAACTCAGGCACAATGACCGATGGTTTTCTTCAAGTTGATAACTTGACTACTATCAATAATACGGGTACTATTACTATGAATTTGGCAACGGCAAGGTATGTTTTTAACGCTAATCCTGTCGTATTCCCGAATGGTTCTTTTAACTGGAACGCAGGAACTATTGAAGTGGGTCAACCAGGCGTTTTGACTTTGAATTCGGATATGACGCTCAATAGTTCTAAAATTTTAAATATAATGGGGCGGCTAATTATTGCGAATGGTAACTCTC
>JANLRG010000189.1:0-1044 GCA_031361545.1 Bacteroidota bacterium | reverse complement strand
CAGAACTCTTTGCAGCAGAATCATTAAGAGTTATTGCAATTGCTTATAAAGAACTCAACAAAAATCCGACTGATAAATACACGATAGAAGACAGTGAAAGCAACCTTGTTTTTGCAGGATTTGTCACCATGTTTGACCCTTGCAGAGATGAAGTACCGCAAGCCGTCCAAGACGCTTTTAATGCCCATATTCGCATCATCATTATTACAGGAGATAATGAAATAACAGCCCGGGCTATTGCAAAAGATATAGGGCTTTCCAATCCTGATAAGTCATTGCCCGAAGTCATTACGCAAGAACGATTGATGACGTTGGGTGATGCCGACATTAAAAAGGGATTGCTTCAAAGAACAGTGATTTTCTCCCGTGTGTCGCCCGATGATAAATTAAAAATTGTCAGTTTATTGAAAGACATGGGGGAAGTCGTTGCCGTAACGGGCGACGGTGTAAACGATACATTGAGTTTGAAAAAAGCAGATATAGGTGTTGCTATGGGGCAAAATGGGTCAAAAGTGGCTCAAGAAGCGGCGGCAATGGTGCTATTGAATGATGATTTTTCTACAATCGTAAAAGCGATAAAAGAAGGCAGAACTATTTTCAACAACATTAAAAAGAATGTCATTGCGACACTCGCCTCTAATACCGCAGAATTGGTATGCGTACTGTATGGTTTTATCGGCATTTATTTCAATCAACCCATTGCCATTTTAGCCATTCATATTTTATTGATTGATTTAATCGGTGAAATGCTGCCGCTTCTGATGCTCACTTTTGACCAAGCTGATGACAGCATTATGACAGCCCCTCCTCGCCAAAAAGGACAATTGATGAACCGTACTGTAATGTTACAAGTGCTTAGTTCAGGCATCGTTAGGGGTTTATTAGCAGTGATTGTTTTCAATATTGTGTTCTATTTTCATAGAGGAGAAGTCAATCAACACGCAACAGGCGTGACGGGTACGTTCATTACCATTATTTTGACCCAGTTTATCAATATCTTTTGCATCCGTACCAAAGGCAGTGTCTTTGATAGTTTTCTTTTTT
>JANLRG010000166.1:0-1202 GCA_031361545.1 Bacteroidota bacterium | reverse complement strand
GGTGTGACTTTTGATATTGCTACTCAAAACAATACAGCAACAACGGCTGATAATGATTATGTAGCGAAGTCATTGACAAGTCAAACGATTCCGCAGGGAAGTTCAACTTATACTTTTACTGTCAATATAAATGGCGATACTAAAATTGAATCAGACGAATCGTTTTACGTCAATATCACCAATGTTACAGGGGCTATTGTCAGTGATGGACAGGGTCTTGGAACAATAACGAATGACGATACACCTTGCCCAAGTGGCAATATCCTTTACGTCAATGCCGCTGCAACGGGTACTAATAACGGTAAAACTTGGACAGATGCTTATACCGACTTGCAAAGTGCCTTGAATAGCACTTGTCCGGGCATCACCGAAATATGGGTAGCTAAAGGCACTTACACGCCGACTTCAGGCTCTAACCGCTCTATTTCATTTGTGATGAAAAACAACTTGGCGATTTATGGCGGCTTCAAGGGTAATGAAATACAACTTACAGATAGAGATTGGGTGGCTAATGTCACCACACTCAGCGGTAATATTGGCGGCGGGCAAAGGTCTTATCACGTCATCAATAATTTTTATACGGCATCCAATCAGCTTACAAGCAGTGCCGTGTTAGATGGCTTTACTGTTACGGGTGGTTTGGCAAATGGTGGTTCCACTCGTGAAGATGTCGGTGGCGGTATGCACAACCAATTTGCTTCTCCTACCGTGAGTAATTGTATTTTTACAGGCAATAGCGCGGCATTTGCAGGTGGTGGCATCAGCAACCTAAACTCTGCGGCGAGTATTAGCAATTGTACTTTTACGGGCAACAGTGCATCGAACTACGAAGGAGGAGGTATATTTAATTATAGTCCAAATGCATTTCCATACCTTTATTCAAGTGTAACCAACTCTACATTCTCCAACAATTCGGCAAGGTCTGGTGGTGGTATAAGCAATCGGGGTTCGCTATATGGTAGTAATTCCACGAGCAATGGTAGAGGTCCCTCAATTACTTATTGTACTTTCACCAATAATTCAGTTTCTTTTTATGGTGGTGGTATAAGCGCCGATAGTATCGACCCAACCGTAAGCCACTGTGTTTTTACAGGAAATACCGCAAATTACGGTGGGGGCTTGTTTGCAGGTCACGCTTCTATAGGTGCCAGCTATTGCAGTTTCTCTGGCAATTCAGCCACAACTTACGGCGGTGGAATATA
>JANLRG010000156.1:0-11515 GCA_031361545.1 Bacteroidota bacterium | reverse complement strand
GAGAACTGTCATCCTTCAGGAACTTGTTAGTGAATTTCGGAGGTTGTCATCATTGGGAATTAATCGATGAGAATCGTGGATTTAGAATTTAAAATGTCGTTCGCAGCAAAGTTATTTTATTCGCATTCTTTATTCTTTGCTCGGTGAAATGTTAAGCGGAAATTAAAGACAATGCATCAATCCTCTTTCTCTTCAAGCGTCATTTCACCGTGAGTGCTGCATAAAAATTCTGCCTCTCCAATTTCCGGCTAAATGACGCTTGAGGGGAGAGCAAATTAAATCGTCGACTTTAATTTCCGCTTAATAGAAATCGCCGAGCGAGACGAAATGACGCTTGAAGGGAGCATAGATTAAATCGTCGACTTTAATTTCCGCTTAACATTTCGCCGAGCGAGATTTTTACATACTATTTTTCTAACCTTATCAATTATTACCTACTACTTATTCCTAATAATTTAACTCTCAACTTTTCCACATCAAACCAACTACTTTTCATTACTTTTGCAACATGAAATCATCTAAAATTGTTTTAATAATCATGGACGGTTGGGGCCATGGTGTAAAGGATCAGACGAATGCTATTTTTATGGCCAATACTCCATTCATTGACTCGCTATATAATTCTTGTCCGAATACAGAGCTAAGAACTAGCGGAGAAGATGTTGGACTGCCACAGGGACAAATGGGGAATTCTGAAGTTGGTCATCTAAACATTGGTGCTGGTAGAATTGTATATCAGGATCTCGTAAAAATAAATGTCGCTATTCGTGAAAATACTTTTCATAACAACGCAGTCTTAAAAAACACGATGGCGTATTGCAAAACAAATAACAAAAAACTCCACTTCATCGGATTGGTTTCTGACGGTGGCGTCCATTCACACATAGAACATTTGAAAGCTTTATGTGACATCGCCAAAGAAAACGAATTGACAGAAGTCTTCATCCATGCCTTTACTGATGGCAGAGATACTGACCCTAAAAGCGCAGAACATTTTATAATTGATTTAGAAAATCACATAAAAAATTCTGTCGGAAAAATAGCTTCCATTATAGGAAGATATTATGCAATGGATCGAGATAAAAGATGGGAACGTATCAAGCAAGCGTATGATTTATTAGTTAACTCTGTAGGATCAAATTTTACATCTGCCAAAGAAGCGATTGTTCAGTCATACAAAAATCAAGTGACAGATGAATTTATTCTTCCATCAGTCATCACCGATGAAAATGGAAACCCACTAGCTACAATTGAAAATGGCGATGCAGTAATTTGTTTTAATTTCCGTACAGATCGATGCCGAGAAATTACGACAGCTCTTACGCAACAAGATTTTCACGAGCAAAATATGAGCAAACTGAATTTGAAATATGTGACGATGACTAATTACGATTCCACTTTTTCAAATGTAGAAGTTATTTATTCTAAAGATAATTTAGAAAAAACTTTAGGAGAAGTACTTTCTGAAAATGGCAAAACACAAATAAGAATTTCAGAAACAGAAAAATATCCGCATGTTACTTTTTTCTTTAGTGGTGGCCGAGAAAATCCTTTTGATGGAGAAACAAGAATTATGATTCCTTCTCCAAAAGTCGCTACCTATGATTTAAAACCAGAGATGAGCGCCATAGAAGTTACGAATGCTATTTGCGAAAAATTAAAAGAAGGGAAAGTTGATTTCGTTTGTTTGAATTTTGCAAACACAGACATGGTTGGTCACACTGGCGTATTTGAAGCTGTCGTAAAAGCTGTAGAAACAGTTGATAGCTGTGTCAAACAAGTTGTTGAATCAGGAATAAAATCAGATTATACTTTTTTGATTACAGCAGATCATGGGAATGCAGACTGTGAAATTAATCCTGACGGTTCGCCAAATACTGCCCATACAACAAATCCTGTCCCATTATTTTTAGTCAACTCTGAATATAAATCGATTTCAAATGGAAGATTAGCAGATTTAGCTCCTACTATTTTAAAATTGATGGGAATTTCCCAACCATCGGAAATGACTGGGCATAGTTTAATAGAGTAATCTCATCTCCTGTTAATCAGACTCATTCAAATTTAATTCTTTCTTGTCCTTTCAAGTAAAACTGCTACTTTTGAAGCATGGAAACAATTAAAAATTACATCAAGACCAATGAAAAAAGATTCATCGATGAATTGATAGATCTTTTAAAAATACCATCTGTTAGCGCAGATAGCAAATACACACAAGATGTAGCACGCGCTGCGGAATATGTAAAGACAGAATTAATAAAAGCCGGCGCAGAAAATGTTGAAGTTTGTAATACTGCTGGCCATCCGATTGTTTACGGAGAAAAACTAATCGATCCAAAATTACCTACAATTATTGTTTATGGACATTACGATGTTCAACCTGCAGACCCTCTCAATTTATGGAACTCCCCTCCTTTCGAGCCAGTCATAAAAGATGGGTTGATCATTGCTCGAGGAGCATGCGATGATAAAGGTCAAGTTTATATGCATGTGAAAGCATTTGAGCTAATGATGAAAACAAATACACTTCCTTGCAATGTTCGATTCATGATTGAGGGCGAAGAAGAAGTTGGTTCATCTAATCTTGGAACATGGGTGAAAGAAAATAAACACCGTTTGAAGGGAGATGTAATTTTAATTTCCGATACTTCTATCATCGCTAATGATGTTCCATCGATAGAATCGGGTTTAAGAGGCTTGAGTTATTTAGAAGTAGAAGTCACGGGGCCTAACAGAGATTTACATTCCGGAGTTTATGGTGGTGCAGTTGCAAATCCAATTCAGATTTTATGCAAAATGATTGATTCATTAAAGGATGAAAACAATCATATTTCTATCCCCGGATTTTATGATGATGTTCAAGAACTAACAAAAGAAGAAAGAATTGAATTGAATAAAACACCTTTCAATTTAGATGAATACAAAAAAGATCTGGGTGTCGAAGATGTAACCGGAGAAACAGGCTACTCAACTTTAGAACGAACAGGTATTCGTCCGACTTTAGAATTAAACGGCATCTGGGGAGGTTATACAGGAGAAGGCTCAAAGACAGTTTTACCTGCTAAAGCATTTGCAAAAATAAGCATGAGGTTAGTTCCCAATCAAGGGACAGACAAAATCACAAAATTATTTTCAGATCACTTTAAAAAAATTGCGCCGAAGTCTGTGAAGGTTGAAGTAAGACCTCATCACGGTGGTGAGCCTGTTGTAACCCCAACCGATAGTATTGCTTTTAAGGCAGCAAGCAAAGCAATGGAAACAACTTTTGGGAAGAAACCCATCCCGACCCGAGGCGGAGGATCCATTCCAATTGTCGCTTTATTTGAAAAAGAATTAGGATTGAAGTCTGTATTAATGGGCTTCGGTCTTGATAGCGATAATATCCATTCACCAAATGAACATTTTGGTATTTTCAATTATCTAAAAGGAATTGAAACGATCCCACTTTTCTACCAGAATTTTACTGAAATGAGTAAATAGAAAAATGAATTTTTAAAAAACCGACTTGAAATTAGGTCGGTTTTTTTATTTGTCCGACATAGGCAATAAAGGCTTGCTTACAACTTACAATTTTTGGAAATGGAGACAATACAATTGACAGAACAAATTATTTGATAATCATCTCCACCTATCATTTTTTTATTTATTTTGACATCGATGATAAATTTCCTCCGAAAATATTACCAGCACTTTTTTCTTTTAGCCCTCGTTTTTCGAGTTGAAAATATTTTGCTTTTCTCAGGAATGAATATCGATAAAGCAATTCAGTTAGCAGCCACATTTAATTTTAAACACGGTCATGGAATTATGTTGTCTATGTCAAATGTTAGTGAATTTTTAAGAACAGAATACACACCATTTTATGGTTGGCCGCCCGGTTTTACTTTAATTCTTACTCCACTCTATTTGCTTGTAGATAATTTAATCATGGTAAATCGAATGATGGATGTTTTTTTTATTATTGTTTTTTTCTTTGCATCTAGATCAATCATCAATCGACTTTTTGAAAGTCAGCGAAAAGAAATATTAGCTGCATTTTGTTTGCTATCCACATTTAGTTTTTCGCCCTACTACTATTATACATCGACAGATTTATACGCTTTATCAATTTTCGTCGTATCACTCTCCCCTATTTACGATTTTTTGAAAGGAACAAAAAAAGGAGTCGTGCATTCTTTTCTTATTGCCTTTTTACTCTGCTTAAGTACTTCTATTCGATTTGCATATTTACCTTTAGCATTAATAATTCCTTGTGTACTAATTTTAATAGGAACAAAGGATAACAATTCATCTCTAGCAAAGAATGGTCTCGTTACTTTTTTGTTTTCGATCGTTATGGTGAGTGGACTTTATATTTTTCAAAAACATTATTATGGTTCCGGTTCCTATTTGGAACATTCGAAATTTGCTCTCCACCCCGAAAACTTTCTGCAAACAGATCCTTTTATTTTCAAGACTTATTTCTTCATCGATACATTTGTAGCAAAAATAAATTCAAATAATATTTTAAAAATTTCACTGCTTTCATTTGAAATTATTATTTCATCTTTTATACTCTTGTTTTTCATGAAAGACATTTATTCACGCAGACTTGAAAAATCTACTCTCATCAATTTTGAAATTCTTTCATTATCTGTGTTCTTAACTATTTGCGGAATGCTAGCATTTTTATCCTTGATTTCTCCGACACAGTCATTCACTGGAGAGTCAAGTTGGACCTATGTAAAAGAAACACGGTATTACGCGCCAGCCATATTTTTCATACAGTTATTTGTTTCTAAAATGATTTTCAACCCAAATAAAAGATCTTTAACTCTCTTATTTAAGACCTTCGCAATATTTTCCTTTTCTATGTCAATTATTTACTTTTCATTTAAACATTATAAGTTAATTGTCAAACATGACAAAGAAGGAACTTTCAACTACGATCTTAGAGAACCATTAGCGTTATTGCAAATTTTGAAAAAATCTAATCAACAGCAACAACCAATTATTGTTGCGACAAAGAATGAAACTATGGGCACATTGTCTATCCTTAGCAATGGAATTCCAGTTAGCAATTACGACAGTCTTTTACTCCACGGGAAATCTTTGCTTTCAGATAAAATTATTTATCTAGAATGCGAACAACCGCTCAATAATTTGCAAAAATTATTTTTATCTGAAACTAAATCGAAATTTATATTTAGTTTGGGTAAAAATGATTGGTATCTAATTAAATCAAAGTGAATCCGAAAGAAATATTTATTGTTATCCCATGTTATAACGAAAAAAAGATGATTCGTCAGACCATCACATCTTTGATTCCTTTTGGATATTCAATTATAGTAGTGAATGATGGATCTACACAAAATATAGAAGAAGAATTAAAATTATTATCAGTAATTTATTGCAAGCATAGAATTAATCTAGGACAAGGAGCGGCTTTAAGAACTGGAACAGAATTAGCTTTACAGAAAGGCGCCAATATTATTGTTCATTTTGACTCTGATGGCCAACACTCAGCAACCGATATTCAAAATTTAATTGAACCAATTGTAACTAATAAATCAGATATTGTAATCGGATCACGCTTCCTTAATAAAGACGACATTAATGCTATACCCACTAAAAGGAGGGCTCTTCTAAAAGTTGCAAGAATAGTTAATGGACTTTTAACTGGAATTTGGTTGAGCGATGCACACAATGGATTTAGAGCGATGAACCGTACTGCTGCTGCCAAATTAAAAATCAAGGAGAACAGAATGGCTCATGCTTCTGAAATATTTATTTTGATGAAGAAACACAAACTTAGATATTCCGAATGTCCTACACATATTATTTATACCGAATATTCCCAAGAGAAAGGACAATCGCCATTCAATTCAATAAACATCGTAATCGATCTTATTCTAAATAAATTATTATAATGAACACTTTCCAGATCATTCTAATTATTGCTATCGTCTTCTTATTTTCATTATACATGATTTATTTTAAGAACCGATTAGTGATACGATTGTTGATGATGCTAATTTTTTCCTCAGGAATAATTATAACCATCTTCCCAAACATCAGCAGCAAAATTGCAAACCTACTTGGTGTAGGACGAGGAGTAGATTTGATTTTTTATATCAGCATTGTATTCGGACTATTGGGTTTTATTGTATTATATTCTAAATACCGAAAAATGGAAATTATGCTTACAGAATTAATCAGAAAAGAAAGCATTCGAACATCAAGCGAGCCAAATGAAAGAAAGTAATCTTCACATTAAACATCTACATTAAAATAAAATAAAGTGTCAATGTCCAATAGTAAATCTTTATCATTCAGTTGTAATATCTGCCAAAGTTCAAACTACACCTTGTTATTTGAAAAAAAAGGATATCCAATTGTCAGATGTAATAACTGTAATTTAGTTAGTACAATTCTCCCTAATAATTTTGACACACACACTATTTATGATGATAGTTATTTTCACGGTGGACAAGTAGATGGTTATGCCGATTATCAATCGACAGAAAAAATATTAAGATCAGAATTTAAATCTGTTTTAAATAAAATTAGGACTTATTTTAAAAGTACCGAAAACAAAACACTGCTAGAAATTGGAAGTGCTTATGGTTATTTCTTGGATGAAGCAAGCAAACATTTTAGAACATTTGGTATAGAAATAAATACAGAAGGAGTTGAGCTTTCTAACAAGCGAGGGCTAACAGTTTTTGAAGGAGAATTAACTGATGAAATATTAACAAAGACCGGAAAATTAGATGTTGTAGTGATGTTAGATGTAATTGAACATTTAACTGATCCGTTGGCTACAATGAAAAAATTATTCAATGCCATGAATCCTGAAGGTATAATTGTTATCGTTACTGGAGATCATGATTCAATATTGAGCAAAACAATGAAACAAAATTGGAGATTGATGACACCACCACAACATACTTTTTTCTTCAGCTCTAAAACTTTACAGAACTTACTTTTAACCGCAGGATTTAAAATTGAAGATAGTCGTGCACCGTGGAAAATGATCCCTTTAGGTTTGCCTTTTTATCAGGTTGGTAGCAGGATTGGTTTTCGAATTAAGTTTCTAGAAAACATTAATTCCATAGGTATTCCTATTAATTTATTTGATACAGTTAGAGTGATAGCAACAAAATAAAAAGATTACTTTGAAATAATTTCAATTCAAATAAAAAGCATTAAAAGATATTCTGCAATAACTTTTTAGATGCTCTCTAATTTTTACCATTAAATTTAATTTTCTTACAAAACTAATAGATGAAATACAAAGCGTCCTTCGATTTAATCAGCAAAATAATTTCAATTGGAATCATTCTATTTTCCATTTTATTTTGTGTTGCCGCTATACAAGAACTCAATAATTCTCCACATACATTTACAGATAATCGCTCAATTATTTTAGCATCACTATTTTTGGTTTGTTTAATTTTAATTTGCTTTTTATTTAGTATAAAGTTTTACGAATTAGATAATGATTTTTTAATTATTCACAGACCAGTTGGGTTTGTCAAATTCCAGATCTCTGAAATAAAAGAAATAAGCATAATGAATCCAGGTTCGTTAATTGGTAGCATAAGACTATTTGGTGTTGGCGGACTTTTTGGTTATTATGGAAAATACTACAATTTTAAAATGGGCCACATGACTCTTTATACCACTCAAAAGAGAAATCGAATATTAATGACGATGATCACGGGGAAAAAAATTATAATAAGTCCTGACGATCTTAGCATTATCATAGAAATCAATAAGCGAAAAGAAAATAAATTTTAATTAGAGTTCTAGCTGAGGTGCGCACAAAAACAATTTCCAATATAAAAATTCAATATCAATTTGGAGGAGTAAAATAATTTTTAAATTATGAAGACAACTATTCTCCTTTTAATTTCTATTTTTATTTGTAGTCTGGTCTATTCACAAAATAACTCTAAATTTTGCGCAGCCTCATTCGATACAAATTTCAAAAAGGTCGAAAGGGATTTCAAACATGAAATTTACAAACTCAAAAATGGAATAAATTCAAAGTTGCCGAGAAGTGAAATAAATTACAGTAAAACACTTGACTCTTTATTACTCTGGCTTAAAAATCATGATTGTGTGAAAGACGCTATGTGGGATAAATGCCAGAATAAAATTCTCAACTATCCAGGTTCGTCAATTATTGGAGTGATTTTTAAAACTAAAAATGGAGAAGTAGAAAAATGTTTCACTGTACAACTTGGTACAACAGGACGTTTAAATCTTTTTGGCTGGCATCCAAAAATATCGAGAAGCAAGAATAAATTAATATACAAGCAAATGAAAGATTGCTCTGGCTTTGTAAAAGAACAACAACGACTGTGTCTTCAAAAATAAATTATTAATTTTACTTAAGAACAAATAAAAAAACCAAAATATGATTAATGACTTATGGTTAAACTTGCCAGTATCAGATATCGAACGATCTAAAGAATTTTTCACTAAGATTGGATTTACTTTGAATTTAAAGCAAGGAAATTCAGAACATTCGGCTTGTTTATTAATAGGCAAAAAAAATTCTGTAGTAATGCTTTTTACGCAGGAAGTATTCAATTCCTTCACTCGGCACAATTCATCAGACACAAAATCTGGTTCAGAAATATTAATATCTTTTGATGCCGAATCTAAAGAAGAAATAGATAGCATTTCTCAAAAAGTAAGTGATGCTGGAGGAATGGTTTTTGGCCCACCTACAGAAATTCAAGGTTGGATGTATGGCTGTGGTTTTACAGATTTAGATGGACATCGTTGGAATGCTTTATACATGGATTATGAAAAACTAAATAAATCCGAATAAATTTAAAACAAGAAAGATGTTAGATTTAAAAAGAACTGATTCATCCAATCAAAATTTTCAACGATTAGTTCAACAGCTCGATGCTGATTTGAAAATTCGTGACGGAGAAGATCATGAATTTTTTGCACAGTTCAATAAGATTGATAAAATAAATTATGTGATTGTGGCTTATGAAGAAGGTGAAGCTGTAGGATGCGGAGCTATAAAAAAATATTCTGATGAAATAATTGAAATCAAAAGAATGTATGTTGTTCCTCATCGAAGAAGTCAAGGTATAGCGTCTAGAATTTTAAAAGAATTAGAATTTTGGGCAAAAGAACTTTATTTCACTAAATGCATTTTAGAGACCGGTAAAAAACAACCAGAAGCTATCGGGCTTTATATTAAAAACAATTATATTACAATTCCGAACTTCGGTCAATATGAAAAAGTTGACAATAGTATTTGTTTTGAGAAAACAATTTGATTACTTAAAATCAGCAGTAATTTCAGCAGTAGGAAAAACATCATTTAATAATTTTTCAAAAGGATAAGAACTAATCTTAATACTGCTTCTATAAGGATAATTCAATAAAATAATCATAGAAAATACTAAGCCAAACATAAACCCAACCATTGCAATCATGTATTTCTGTAATTTAGATTTAGGAGTGACGATCATATAAGAAAATGTAAGAGTAAGTAGTCCGCTTAATAAAATTGTACCCCATAAGATATTCGGAATATGTGGATTTTCATTTCTAATAATTCTCATTCTCCGATAAGAAGCTAATTCATTTAGGTTATGTAGCATTCTATCGAAAATAATTTCTTCATTCTTTTTTGTCGGTTCATAACGAATAATTGCTCCATATAATAAATTAAACGACATCCAAGTTTTCCTACTCTCTCGGCCTTCAGCTAAATCTGGCCAACCACTATTTACAATGTCATAGGTATATTGCTTCGTTAATTTCTGAATATTTTTTTCGACATCCAATCCTAAACCTCTGCTATCTCTGTAGATATTTCCCAAATCACAAGACTCCAAAACGGACCGCTTTCTTTGCTCTTCATAATCTGTCCAAGCAGAAAATACAACAAAAGCAAGTAGAAAACTTAAGATGGCACCAATCAATCTGATTAAAATATTTGCAGAAAAACTTTCTTCAACACTTAATACTCCTTTAAAAAGAAATCTTCTACCAAAATATAAACCACCTAAGGCCACAGAAATCGACAATACAATTATGATTAAGGTAAAAACCAGCGTTGGTAAGGAGATTAGTTTCTCTAACATACTGACTAAGTTAGTAAAAATATCATCTTATTATTTATTACATAAAAATAGTTGGCAAATTGACTCCAAAAATTTTCATCAATATAGCATCTACCCAAAATACACAACGCTCCACCATAGCTCTTAATTCATCAATGGATAATTTATAGACTTTCAATAAAAATTACAAGACTAATTTATTAATCAGGGTGATATTCATCCTTATTTTGATTAACTTTATTCTACATAATTTACACTAGAAAAAATGGCCATTAGGTAGTCATCTAATTATTCATTCTAAGTGTAGTTGCACTTTACTCTTTTTATGAAGAAAATATTTATCCAAAAACATTTCAATAATTACTTAGAATAAGTTCGAACAACCATTAATATTAATCAAGAAATATTTTTTCAAACAATACTAACAATTAACTTTAAATCATAAAACAATGGAAGAGCAACTTACACTTATTCGCGAACAACAAAAAGATTCGTGGAATAAATTTTCTCACGGTTGGAAAAAATGGGACGATACAACTATGAGTTTTTTAAAACCGATGGGTGATGAAATAATTAAACGTTTAAAGTTAAAAGAGACAGATTATGTACTGGATGTAGCAGCGGGAACGGGCGAACCTGGCCTAACAATAGCAGGGATTGTAAAAAAAGGAAAGGTGATGGGAACCGATTTGTCAGAAGGAATGTTACAAGTTGCAAATGAAAATGCAAAATTAAGAGGTATTGAAAATTATAAAACACAGTTGTCTGATGTTTCAGAACTTCCCTTTGACGATAATACATTTGATGCAATCAGCTGCCGTTTTGGTTATATGTTTTTTCCAGACATGTTAATAGCCACAAAAGAAATGTACCGTGTTTTAAAACCTGGTGGAAGGATCGCAACATCCGTTTGGAACACCTCTGACAAAAATTTCTGGGTGACAGCTACGATGAGCACCATAAATAATAACATGAAACTAGATCCGCCTCCACCAGGAGCGCCTGGAATGTTTAGATGCGCCGCTAGCGGCTTAGTAGTCGAATTATTTGAGAAGGCCGGATTAAAGAATGTTTCAGAAACGATAGTCAACGGAAAATTAAATAGTGAAACTCTTGAAAAATATTGGGACATGATGAATGATGTAGCAGCGCCTGTTGTATCCGCACTGAGCAAGACGGACGACCTTACAAAGTCAAAAATCAAGAATGAAGTTTTTGAATTAGTTAACGAAAAATTTAAAGGTGAAAGCATCACATTTGATTCGAGCGCTTTAGTAATTTGTGGAGAAAAATAAAACCAGAAATATTTTATTCAACACTTCTTAACAAAAATGGCAGACAATAATTAATTTTTTCTGCCATTTTTATTTAGTTTATTTCAAGTATAAAAATAAGAATATTGTTTCTTTTAATATACAATTTTTTGAATTATG
>JANLRG010000150.1:0-11681 GCA_031361545.1 Bacteroidota bacterium | reverse complement strand
ATTTTGTCTTCCAGGACAGGGTGCTGTTGATATTGCACTTGGACAATATTTTTTTGAATTATTCTTTCGCTTGGATGCTTTTTAAAAATCCTAATTTGTAAATTATTCTTGGTCTATTTTATTCACATCAACCTCCAAGAAATAGAACTTTATTTTAATCATTTAGTTTTATCAATAAAATTTTATCATTAAGACATAGAAAAAATGAAAAAAAACTTAACCATCATTTACCATTTTTAAGAAAGGGCTAACCCTGTTAAAGATTAGCCCAATTTGAAATTTACTATCGCAATCAAAATTCAATTATTAAGTTGAGTAATATGGAGATTGCGATCATTATTCAAATAAACAGAAAAGACATTTGCACGAACTATTCTACTTTTAGAGGCATTTGAGTCTGAATAAGTATAATTAATTTCACCTTGAAGATTATTTTTCCAGCAGTATAATATTTTTTTCAATAAATGACTGAGATGTCCACTATTTTTAAATATCATATTCCCAGAATTGCTTTTACTGTTTATTTGAGGGAAATAAAATTTATATTTCTTAAGAACATCATTTGAATTTTCTGCAGATTTTTTAATCTGAACTTCACCATCATAATCTACTAGAATATCAAAATAGCCAGTAGAATAATCAGATCCAAAAAGTAATCCACTTAAGTCATTAAGAGAAGGGAAATCGAATAGGTTCATATAACTAGTTTTTATTTTTTATAATTCTCGTCCGCGTTTGTTTTCATACCCCAGATTTCTACATGGGCTTTCTCATCCTTACGATTAGGAAGTGTTTTATAAACGAAAACGATCTTTTTAATACTACGTTCGCCTCCATTTAAATCAATCACACGACTCTCACCTTCAGCTTTAACTTGTGTGTCTATCTTGACATGTTGGTGATCACCACTTTCGTAATAAACTGTCATTGACATTAAATCAATTGGAGCGTCTTCTACTTTAAATTTCAAAGCAGCAAATTTATCTGCGATAATAACATTAACTTCATCACTATCTTTTTTAAAATCGACAGTTGTTTCCCCAATTGAATGCCAACCTGTTTTGTCGCTAAGAATGATTCCAGTTTGCGCATTTGCTTTTCCATAACTTGCTCCTATGGCAAGTATGATAATCATTGTTATTTTTTTCATTTTGTTTTTGGTTAAGTGATTAATTAAATATGGTTGGTTAATTCATTTCGAAAACATTTTTATTTTCTTTTTAGAAGAAACTATACTTCTAAAATTTATCTACAAATTAGTATTTGAAATAAATCGTAGAATTGGGTTGTTGAGGTTGCTTGGGAAGACCTGGTTCATCAATTCGAGTTGGATCTATCTTACTCGGCTCTTTAATTCGAGTAGGGTCGTTTTTATTGGGGTCGTTCTCTCCAATATTAGGCTGAGTTGGGTCCGGATTTTTATCGGGCTTTACAGGAATATTTTTTTCTGGTTTAACAGGAGGATCTTGATTCATTTCCATAGAGAGTTATTTTTAAAAAAATTATTAGAGAAATGCAAGTAAATACACTCACCCTTCATCGCTTAATGTCTTGTTTAGTGTTTGACAAAAAGCTTACTGTAAAGATGAGGCTAGTGGGTAGTTAAAGAGTTACATCCTGATTTGAAAAGGTTACAAGTTTTTTATTGTATCTAAACTCCTTCAAAGACTTCGAATTAACTTTGAGGAATTCAGATTTAATCTATAAGGCAATTGAAACCGAAAATTTTTTAAATTAAAAAGAGGCATCTTCTTTAACAGAAAGGCCTCTTAAAAAAAATTTGTCCCTATTTAAAACAAATTATTATTTATTTTTTCCCATCTTACTGAAAAGAAAAATAATCGCAGCTATAATTAGGATAACTACAAATATTCCAAAGCCCATTCCAGCTTTAAAAATTCCTCCAACCACAGCACAACTGGAAAAGGTTGTAAGCAGCGTAATAATTAATGTATAGGTTATTAATTGCCTTTTCATATTACGTTAATTTTTTAGGGTGACTTTTTTATACACTTATTTTTTAGAGGAATTTTTATCTCTGCTTAGAAAATCTGAAGTCAAATCTTTAAGATTTTCTAATTCGCTGGATTCGGTAATAAAAAAACCTTTATATTTTGTTTTTAAATTGTTCAAATAATCCTCTCTCCTTTTAGAAATTTTTCTTCGTGTAAAGGCCCCCTTCTCTGGGGCAAATAAAATTCCGAGAGTTGCACCAATTGTAGCACCTGCTAATACTCCTAAAATTATTTTTCCTTTGTTCATTAAATTATATCGTTCGACTATTTATATTGGCTTATTTCCTTGAATAACTCTTATTAGAATTGCTATTATAGCAATTACAAGAAGGACGTGAATAATTGACCCTGCACTATAAGCGAAAAAGCCAACTGCCCAAAAAAGAATTAAAATTACTGCAATGACATAGAGTATGTTTCCCATAATGTTTTTTTTAGTGTTTGATTAAATGTGAAAATTAGAATGAATTTATTTTCTTCGTGTTTTAACTGGTGTTTCGGTTTCAATTTCATATTCGTCGGCTGCATCTACATTGATAGCGTCAGAAATTTTAGAAAGCTTTTCATCGGCTTCTTTTTCTTCGTCTAATGTTTCTTCTAGCAATGATGCGGCTTCTTCTTCTCCTAAAATTCTTGCGAAAGATGCAAGCGTTCCATACGTAGCAATTTCGTAATGCTCTATTTTTTGTCCAGCTGCTATAATGCCGGCGTCTCTGACAACACCTGACTCAGTGTCTTCCATGATTTCACCCGCTTCTTTAGTCAATCCAGCCATCGCTTCACATTTTTTGGCAACTGCTTTTTCGCCAATTGAAGAGAAAACTTCATCAAGTCGTGTCACATGAATTTTGGTCTCTTCCAAATGCCCTGTTAGCGCATCTACTAATTTCTTAGAGGTTGCATTCTTAATCATCTTTGGAATAGCTTTTGTCAATTCCTTTTCCGCCCAAAAGATGTCTTTTAATTCATCAACAAAAAGTTCACGAAGCCCTTTTGCTGCATCTGATTTTGCTTGTATTCCTTTAGGAGTTGTCTTGCTTTTAGCAAATTTTAAATTGGTCATTGTCTGAGTTTTTATATTTTAAAAAGAATGAACTTTTATTGGATTTAAAAAAAATTAGCTCTTGGTTACTCTTACTATTTCAAAAAATTTGCGCTTCTTTTTAACTGCTATTTTTTCGCCAACCGACTTCGCCTCGCTTATCCCAACTGCAATAGCCTGTTTGCGACTTTTTACCTTGTCACCACCGCTCGATTTTAAAGTTCCTTCCTTGTATTCATGCATTAATTTCTCAACTTTACTCTGCGATTTTTTTGATTTTGCCAATTTGCTAAATTTAAAAATGAATCTACTCTATACTTTTGGCACTCCTCTGACAAGTTAGAGAACAAGCCAATTGTGTACGTAATGTTGGCAAAACAACTATGGCCCAAGTACGAATTTCAGAGTCAGAAGCTTCAACAGATGCTTTCTGAAATTTATCAATCACGTCTTTATGATCTGCTACCATAATGTTGCAAAATTCCTTATCGAATTCACTGCCGAATTTATTAGGTAACTCTTTTTCTGCAACTTTACTTTTGTCAACTAACAAAGACGGAATCGTTATTTGCTTCTTCGATGCAATTGTTTTCAAGTCCCATATAAATTTTGAGTGCTCTGTTGCCATCATTTTCCCTAAACTTTTTATTTCAGGATTCTTGCTATTGTTTTGCGCTAATTGACCTAGATAGATTGCTTCCAGATTTATTTCCGCAGCATGGACTAGAAATTTTGTGTCGTCCTCTTTTGTCTTATCATGCTTTGTATTATTGCTAACCACACCAGGATTTTTGGTGTATATTTGTTTTAAATTATTACTTTCCGGCAAAGATGTCATCACTAACAGGAATGCTGCAGAAACAAATGCGAGTTCTTTGACTCTTGGTTTGATAATATTTAAATTCGCCTTCATCTGTCTATTGCTTTAAATTAAAAAATTTACACTACAAAGAAACGCTTGCTCCAGCTCTAAAAGTTATATAAGTTGTAAGAAATGTTATAAAATTTGCTTATAATAATTCTAAAACAGTAGTAAAAAAACTCGCCAGTGAGTGATGGATATAAGACATTAAGAATAAAAAAAAGGATTATTCAATTAAAATGTCTTACTTAAAAAATTAAGTTAGGATTTTTCTAAAGCTGGTAAATTGGTTGTGCCTTTTTAAATTTCAAAAGTAAAAGTTTATGATATCAGCACGCCGAATAAAATAATTCCAAAATCAGTTTTTACAAATTAAGAAATGTGGTGATCTGGTAAAAGAACAGTGAAGGTTGACCCAACATTTGGAACTCCACTTGCAGAGATTGTTCCATTGTGTGCAACAACTATTTTTTTACATATTGCAAGTCCAATTCCTGTTCCTTCATATTCAGATTTACTATGCAAGCGTTGAAAAATTTCAAATATTTTATTTTCAAATTCCTGTTCAAAACCAATTCCGTTATCACTAAATGCAATTTTCCAATAGGTATTATCTTTATTTATTGGGCCTTCGTTTTCGTTGGAATAAATTTTCTCAACCGATATTTTTATTTGTGTTGGCACACCAGGTTTTGAATATTTAATTGAGTTGCCAATAAGATTTGAAAATAATTGGTGCATTTGTAGAGGCACTGCTTTAAGAGTTGGTAAAGTTTCCGATTCAATTACAACTCCCAAATTAGTAATTTTTTCATTTAGCACATTTAACGCTTCTGAAAGTGTTTGATTTAAATTTGTTTCTAAAAAATCAACTTCGCTTAGATTGGTGCTTGAAAAACTAAGCAATGACTTAATTAATTTTTCCATTCGATTCGCTGCCGCAATGATGCGACTGAAATACTCTTTACCTACATCTGACAAATTTTCTTCGTCTTTCTCAATAATCCGTTTTGAAAACCCTTGAATTTTTCTCAAAGGTTCTTGTAAATCATGACTCGCAACATAACTGAAGGAAGCTAGCTCGGCATTTGCATTTTCAAGTTCATTGTTTTTGTTTTGTAATTCATTGGAAGCCTCTACATCACTGGTAATATCTTGCACGGCAACTATGAGTATGTTGTTCCCACTTTCACTTGAAAATTTTCCGCTCGATCGGAAATACTTAATTTCCCCTGTCTTGCTGATGACTCTGTAAGGTGTTTCAGATACTAAACCAGTTTGAAGCGTTTTTTCTCCATTATTAATTACTTGCGTCAAATCTTCTGGATGTATGAATGACAAACTCTTTTCATAGGAAGGAATAAACTCTTGAGGTTCAAAATCTAGTAAGCGGAATAGGTTGTCAGAATATTCCATGGTTCCCGACTTTATATTCCATCTATAGCTTCCAAATTTGGCTATGCTTTCAGCAATCTCAAAGGTTTGATTTTGCAATTGCAACAGATTATTCGCTTCTTCTACTTCCTTTTGTTTTAAAATAATATTGGTCACATCATTCGCCATTGCGAGGGCTGCATAAATATTTCCGTTTCGATCTTTTAATGGCATAATATAGTTCTCAATATATCGTCCTGTCGTTAGCGATTGAAATGGCTCATTATGGATGCTAATTCCGTCAAATGCACTTTGTAAATCTTTTTCTGATTTAGTGCCTTTAACCAAAGGTGCAATTTCCAATAATTTTAATCCAATCAGATCCTTTCTCTTTTTACCCATTAACTCTTCTGTAGCTTTATTTAATTCAATGAGCGTAAAATCTTTTGTATATACTGCTATATATTCTTTGCTTGTTTCTAAAATGGTCTCAACAAAATTGTTTCTTTCTTCCAATTGTGCATTGACTTCCTTTAACTTTTGTGCTGCCGTAAAACGTTCGGTCACATCTCGAACAATAGTCATCACTCCATAAATTTCATTTTCATTTCTAAGTGGTATATAATCGATATCATAATACCGTTGATCAAAAGTGGATTTGATATTTTTTTGAAAAACAATCTTCCCACCCAATGCTGATAAAGCGTTATCGTATGCCTTTGATTGATCTGCTTGTAGATTTACTTCATCTATCCTTTTGCCAATTACACTTCGACCAAAATATTCTTCAAAATATTGATTTGCAATTTTATTCATGGATAGGTAACAAAGTTTTTTGTCGAATACAATAATCAAATCAATAGAAGAGTCAATCAGTGTTTCGATAAAACTATTTCGTTCTGACAATTGTATAGTCCGATTATTGACTTTTTCATCTAAAAGTTTCTCGGACTCCTCTGAATGAATTCGCATTTGGGTTTCTTTTTGCAACCGAATAAAGAAAAGAGAAATAATCAGAATAGAAAACAGAGAAAGAATTAATAAAGAGATGGGTGTGACCGTAGCAGTTTGGTCCTTTACGAGAATATGTTGGGCGATTTTGTTATCTTCTATTTGAAGCATCAACACAAATTGTTTCCTCACTTCATCCATTTTATTTTTCCCTTTAAGCAATGCTTTATCTTTAATGGAATCGAGCTGGGAAACATTAAATAATTTGAGGTTAGTGACTAAGATGAAATATTTTTCATCGACTAGTTTTTTAAAACGATTTAAATTCTCTAGTTGAGCAGAATCATCCTTCAGCAATGAATCAAGGGTTGCAAAAGAAATATTGATTCGCTTCTCAGCGCCATTGAAGGTTTGAAGAAAGACCGAATCTTTAGTATAAAAATAACCCCGTTGGCCAATCTCAGCATCTTTCAGACTTGAAAGTACATCGTTGACGTTGCTTTTAATCATATTGGATTTCATCATCCAATCGACAGAGCTATAATTCTTTTTTATAGTGTTAAAAGAAATGAAAGACACCACTATTAATATTCCAGTAAGAGAAATAAATAATAAGGTGGAGATGTTCCGCGAAAGTCCCTTCATGGGTTTTTATCCTAATATAAATTAAGTAAAAAATTATCTTTATTTAAACCGGATGTATGATAATGCCAATTGATGTTAATTACTTTCGCTATAATGTTTTTTAGTTCTTCAAAATCACTGGGCTTTTTGATGTAAATATTTGCGCCCTTAACAAATGTCTCTTCAATATCTCTCTCCAATCCGGAAGTGGAATAAATGGCGATGGAAAGATCTTTGAGTTTAGGATTGCTTCGTATTTCTTTTAGACATTCCATTCCACCTTTACGTGGCATGTTTAGGTCAAGAAAAACGAGATTCGGCAAATGAACTTCAGGTTTGAGTAGGAAGTCCATCAGTTCGACGCCATCATTCACAAGAGTGAGTATTGTTTTTACTTTTATTTCATCAATCGCATCTTTAAACCACAGACGATCGTCATAGTCATCATCTGCCAAAATTATACGCAGAGCATCGTCGTTCATAGTTTGGTGGATTAAATTAGAAAATTATTTTTTCAAGAAGCTATTTCAGTTTCTTTTCTTTTTTTCATTATTCGTTGAAAGGCTGTTGGGGTAAGCCCAGTAATTTTCTTAAATTCATTTGATAAATGGGCTACACTACTAAAGCTTAATCTCCATGATATTTCAGTTAACGAATACTTCCCTTCAATGATTTCTTGTTTAGCTCTTTCAATTCTGTGAAGAATAGTAAAATTTTGAATAGAAGTAAAAGTTATTTCAGAGAAAACATTTGCAATCTGGCAATAGCTTTTATCTAACTTATTAGAAAGGTAAGCCGAAATCTTTGTAGTTGGAAGAGATTCTTCTAAATAAACCATTTCAACGATGGCGTCCTTAATTTTTTGAGTAAAAATATTTTTCGGATTGACCATTATTTCTATTCCATATTTTTTTAAAGATTTCTCCAAAACATTGTACTCTGACGTTGGGATTTTACCTTTGATTTCTACTTCACCAAGGCCCGTTATTGTATAAGGCAGTTTTAGTTTATCCAATTGCTCTTGCAAAATTATTTTGCAGCAATAATTGATATCATACTTGATGTGTAATTTCATTTGCTTGTAAACTTTTAACCTGATTGAAAATCAGCCCACAATATTCCACAAATTGTTAAATTAAGTGTTACACATTTCTTAGATAATTTTATACCATTTAAGGACGTCGATTGAAAGAAAAAGTATAAATGTGTTTATAGGCTAAATTTGCAATTTCTGTTGGGTTATGAAAGTCATAAATCCATTTTTGAGTTTGTACCATTTATAGTTAATAGGTCTGGAAATCTAATATCTCTATCGATGCTATCAAACCACTTCAAATGGAAGCGGACGTCTGCAAAAAATGAATCTCCCTCAGTTTTCAACTGTTGACTAAATTTTATATTGTCCCATATTCTAACCATTCAAATTTATTTCTAATTTTACCGCTCAATAAAAAAAGCATGGAACCAATCAAGTTAACTTTTACTCCTGAACCTTCTAAAAAACTAGGTATTGTTTTTATTGTTGAAGATAGCAAAATGGATAGAAGTATGCTGCTCGATTTTTTTATAAGCAACTACCCAAGCATCCAAGTCAAGTCGTTTGTGAATGGAACAGATTGCGTAAAAGAAATTATTGTCACATCTATTTCTCCTGATATTATTCTCATGGATTACTTTCTAGATAGTGAAGATAACAACAATATGGATGGACTGGAAATACTTTCAAAGGTTAAAGAAATCAGCCCCCGATCAGCAATCATCATGCACACGTCTATAGAAAACAAAAGAATCATGGAATTAGCCAGAGAAAAAGGAGCTTTCGATTATGTTGTTAAAGGGGCCGACGGGTTTAAAAAACTTGCGACCATAATTGATAATGATTTTACTTTGATTCTACCTCCGCCAACAAATTCATAAATTGTTGCTCGCCTATTTCACAATTCTTCCTCTCAAAACCTTTTGAGTGCCTTTTAAATTATAAAAATACACGCCTTCATTCTTCAATGATAGTTGTTCGTTGTGTGAATCATTTTCAATTTCAACATGTTTTCGTTCAATCAATCTTCCCGAAATATCCCACAACTGAAATTCATATTTACCAATTGCTACATTTTCCAGTACCATCAATTCGGTCTTCGAGTTATAACTTATAAATGAGGCGACTTCGTTTTCTACTATTCCAGTTGGTAGAATGACCTGACAAAATGCACATAAACCTAACGAAGAGGAAATAGTAAAACTGCATGGGAGCGTACAAACGTTGGTAATATAAATCGTATCAGTTACAAAATTTATATTTCCAAAAATATTCGGAGTGCAATCTGTTGTATAAACATAAGGCGAAGGACAACTCCCGGAATTCAAATTGCGAGTGTCTATCGCAACTATTCCATCGCATCCCGCAATGGTTGGAGGAATGGTATAGTAAACTGGAAGCACAACTTGAGCAAAAGTATTGAAAGAAATGAAAAGCAAAATAAATGTGATAATTTTCATAACAAACGATTATTAGTATTCAACAAAAATATTTTTCCGTTGAATTCTCTTAGGAATAGAACTTACTTTCAAAGGTAAAATTAAATTGGAATAATGGTAAAAAAAAACCACCATAGTTGGTGGTTTCAATCATTACATAAAATCTATTTAAATCAGTTGCTATGTTCAATCGCCCTGCTCTTCATTGCACTAAAAACACAAACGAAATTGTTCCTTTCTGAATATCGGCTTTTTCAGGACTCACATTGAATTTCGCTTTCAATGCAGCTTCTTTTGCTAACTTAAAAAGATAAGCGCTCGTTGTTGTCGAACCTCGGCCACCGGGAGCAGCTGTCTCGACATTGCCATCTTTGTCAACTGTAATATCTACGACAACTTTACCTGTTTCTTGTGAATGATCTGTTATCTGAGGCGTTCTAATTAATTTACGACCCGACAAAGAAAAAGACAAACCCTTACCATGACCGTCACCACCATCACCACCGCTTCCATTTCCTGGACCACCTGTACCACCGCTTCCATTTTTACCAGTATATTTTGATAATGGATCACCATTCGGATCTCCTTGGTCACCGACACCACTACCAGTCCCTTGACTTTTGGAAGCAGTTGTTTTACCTTGATAAATTGCACTTGGGTTCACTGTTTTTATTGGTACAGCAGGTTGTGGCGCTGTCACTTTTGCTTCTGTCTTCGTCGGTTTAATTTCCTTTTTTGTATCAATCTTTTTCACTGGAGGAATATCCACTACTTCATTATCTTGTGTAGCAAATTGTTCTTCAGGCGTAGTAGTTGGTTGTGCTTTTTGAGTGACGGCCACTTTCGAAACAACTTCTGCCATTGGTTGAATTTCTCCGCCAGCCTCTGCTTCTGTACCAATATTCACCAACACTCCACCATTCCCTCCTGCTTCTGGAAAGGGAGGAATTTGAGTTTTCATCATCGTAAATA
Source organism: Bacteroidota bacterium (assembly GCA_031361545.1). Lineage (GTDB taxonomy): Bacteria > Bacteroidota > Bacteroidia > AKYH767-A > 2013-40CM-41-45 > JADKIH01. Next base: position 1,366 of record JANLRG010000150.1, on the reverse strand, counting down.
ATAATATCAAAAAAAGTACAGCATGAACTCCTATTGAAAAGATGACTGACCGAGAACGGATATTCGCATCCATAGTTTATTTCTTTGATGTTTGGGTGGCCAATACCATTTTAATCTTCAAACGGTTTCCAATATCAAGGATGTCAACCAGATTTTGCACTTGAACCGATTTGTCAACTTTCAACAGTGCAGTTGGGTCGGGCTGACCAGCAATCATTGATACAAGTGTCGATTCTAAATCTGCTTGTTCTATCGGAGTATTGTTCACCGCATATTTCATGTCTTCTGTTACCGAAATTGTTAATGGATGTTTGAAACCCTGTACGCTACTTTTTGCATTTGGCAACAATAATTTCAAAACATTTGGTGTAGCCATTGTTGAGGTAATGAGGAAGAACAACAAAAGAAAAAACATGATGTCATTCAACGATGAGGAAAATACCTCGGGACTATGCCGCATTCTTTTTCTTAAATTCATTTTTTCTTTTTTTAAAAAAATTATCCTTTTACCGGCTCTTCCAATAGATCGATAAATTCAACTGCATTAACTTCCATCTTATTTATAACACGGTCAATCATAAATGTTAAATAGTGATAAGCTGCGTAAGCAATCATACCAACTAACAATCCTGAGGCCGATGAAATCATTTTTACATAGAGTCCGCCAGAAATTGTATTAATCTCCAAACTATTTTGCTGAGCAATTTGATAGAAAATTTTAATTACACCGAAGATTGTTCCTAAGAATCCAAACATCGGAGCTATTCCAGAAATTGAATTCAAGATGGTCATGTTCTTTTCCATTTTGAAGACTTCTAATTTTCCGACATTCTCAATTGCAGCTTCAATCTCTTTAACGGGTTTGCCTAATCGCAACAAGCCTTTTCCAATCATTCGAGCCACTGGCGTATTTGTATTTCGACATAACGATTTTGCAGATTCGATGTTGCCACTGTGAACATAATCGCGAATTTGATTCATGAAATTCGCATCCATTTTTGAGAAACGACGAATTGTAAAATATCTCTCAAAGAAGAAATAAAAAGCAGCAATTGATAAAATTGCTATTGGAATAAGGATCGGTCCACCTTTCTCAGCCATTTCCCATAGCGATATTGATTGTTCTACGGGGGGTGTCATTGGTGCCGCTGCATTGTGTAAACTGTCAGCCAAAGTTGTGCCCGACTGTGAAATCTGTAAGATTAATCCTATCATAGAAAGTTATTTGAGTAGCTAGCAAAAGTAGGTTGAATGTCCTCTTACTATCTAGGTGCTGCTCGTATTTTTAAACATTAATTTGTTAGTCAAACGCTGAGATGAAAAACTTATTGAATCTGGGCTTTACAGTGTCAGTGTCAGAGCCAGA
>JANLRG010000038.1:0-1291 GCA_031361545.1 Bacteroidota bacterium | reverse complement strand
CGTTAGGGTGTTCTGTCCAACTAATGAGCTTATCCATTTTGACGGTTGAGCCGCCCCATTTAGGGTCAAATGCAACTGTCCAAGTGGTTTTTATACTATCCATTGCTTGAAATTCAGCAAAATTATTATTTTTTACTGAGGGGGGTATATAGGCAAGTGCTTTTCTAAAAATAACGAATATTGAACCAAAAGGATTGAAAGACAAAGGCACATACAGCTGCCCATCTTTTTGATAAAATGTAGCGGCAGGGCGTATTTCACCCGTAACAGCATCCCATAATTCAGGTTGTTTATTGGTTATTCTGAAAGCGGCTGTTACCGTTGTGGCTTCTCTATTTTGACTGCTGATAAAATAATAATCCGCATCGGGCAATTCTCTATGCAAGTAATCATAGCTTGTATTTTTCTTTTGTTCTAAAAAAACACAATCAGGTTGTACTCCCTCAGTATTTAAGACTTCTTTAGCCGTTTTACCCCAAATCATGCGCCCTTTGCCTACTTTTTGCTCACCTTTTGCTGTTTCAGCGTTGCCCCAGAGTTGAGCATTTATAGCCTCGCGCTCTTGTTCAGCTTGTGGAAAGCCGACCAAACTTGCTGTTGAATAAGGTTTTAAACCAACCACTGTTGCCCCCTCAGTAACAAGGCTCTGTACTTTCTTCAAAGCCGCTAATGAGAGTATTTTATGATTCGGTAAAACCAAAACATGGTATGAAACGCCATGTGGCAGCATAATTTTACCATTTTTAACAGTTAAATCCAATAGGCGGTCTTCGTTGGTAATATCGTAATCATAATCGGGCAATGCACCGGCGGGGTCGTCTTCTTTGTATCGTCCGAGATTTGGAATATGGTCGCCGTAGTAATATAAGACATCGGCTACGGCTGTGCCTTGCTGCATCAAATATTGAACCCGCGTCAAATATTGAATAAATGCTGTCGAATAATCCCACCACGTCACGTTGGGATTGAAATGAGTTCCTGCAAAATATTCCTGTCCGGGCAAGCCCATTTCTTTAGGCGAACAGGTGAAAGTATGCAAGTAAACAAGGTTGAGTCCTGCACAAAACTCATGGTCGGCACTGGGCTTCATGTTCGACCAAATGGTATCATTCCAATGGGGTCCGATGGTGGTAAAAGACTCTGCACCGACGAGTTTTTTATTAAAAATTTTAGCCGCACTGGCTGCTTGTTTTACAAAAAAACGGTCAATATTTTTAGAGCGATGTGGTGAAGGTGACCAAAATTCTGACATCATAATGTCTGAATGGCTATAATTTTTCAAGCCATCAAA
>JANLRG010000126.1:0-1018 GCA_031361545.1 Bacteroidota bacterium | reverse complement strand
CACCTGAACCAATTTTAGTGACTACTTTTTCTACCTCTGGGAAATTATTTAAAAGGATTTTAGCGGTTTGCTGCGTAGCGTTGATAGTCGTATTCAAGGAACTACCTGTCAAAACACGCGTATCCACAGCAAAATCGCCTTCTTCTAATTTCGGAATAAACTCACCACCCATACCCCTCAGTATCCAAGCGGCTAAGAGTAATAATAGGAGTGCGCTTGAAATAATTATTTTAGGAAAACGCAAAACATTGAATAATGCTTTTTGATAACTGCCTTCAATCACAGCCATCATGCGGTCAGAGATAGTCGGCTTATGCGATATTTTTTTACTTAAAAATAAAGCGGACACCATCGGAATATAGGTCAATGATAAAATGAAAGCCCCCAATATGGCAAAAGCCACTGTTTCAGCCATTGGTTTGAACATTTTACCTTCAATACCTTGTAACGATAGTATCGGCAAATAGACTATCAATATTATAATTTGACCGAATACAGCGGCATTCATCATCTTTCCTGCGGTGTTTTCTACTTCATTATCTAAATGTTGTTGCGTGAAACGAGCGGGATGAGCTGAGGCTTTGCTGTGATACAAACGGTGCATAACCGCCTCGACAATAATAACCGCCCCATCAATGATAAGCCCAAAATCCAAAGCACCCAGCGACATCAAATTGCCCGATACGCCGAATATATTCATCATAATGACTGCAAAAAGCATAGACAACGGAATCACCGAAGCCACGATAAGCCCCGCCCGAAGGTTGCCAAGAAACAATACAAGGACGAAAACGACTATTAATGCACCTTCAAAAAGATTGATTTCAACTGTGCTGATGGCATTATTCACCATTTTAGTTCTGTCGAGGAACGGCTCAATCATCACACCTTCGGGCAGTGTTTTTTCAATAACTTTAATGCGCTCCTTGACGAGCCTGATGACTTTTGACGAGTTTTCCCCTTTGAGCATCATCACAATCGCACCCGCCACTTCGCCTTTATCATTGAAACACATGGC
>JANLRG010000097.1:0-1067 GCA_031361545.1 Bacteroidota bacterium | reverse complement strand
ATTTTGTGGGGTTAAAATAACTAAATCAAAAAAATATAACTGTATAATGATTAAACAGGGCATTTTTAAGGACGAAAGACACATCTTTTTTCAGCTTAATTATAAAGCAATAAAAGCAAAATTGTGGTGTTTTTTAGGTGTGTACCTATTTGCCCTAATTCCTATAACTGCTCAAGAATCCTTTGCAAAATGGACAAATACAGAACTTACGCTTAATAATGGTAAGGTTCAAAGGAGTTTAAAATTACCTACTAAGACGGGCAATTTTACAACAACTTTATACAAACCGACGGTGGGAGAGTTTAAGTATTTTGATAAAAACAGTGCTGAATTTCAGTTTGAAATCAACAATAAAACCTATTCAGGATTAAGCAGTTGGCAATTAATAGATATTAAAAAAATAACAGATGCCAAAACAGGGGAAGGCGCAGCCGTTATATTGTTAAGCGAAGATAAATTACTGGAATTAACTATTAATTATTTGTTGTATCCAAACCTACCTCTCATACGTAAATCGTTGATTATCAAAAACTTATCAAAGGAAATCGTGGTTTTAGAATCGGTAGATGTTGAAAAACAGAACGTTATAGGGTATTATGCCACTACCTTTAGCTGGATTTGCCATGATTACAGCAGAAGACGCTCGATTGGTCCCTATGATGGAAATATGCAAGATGCGCTCTTGACAGTTCATAACAGCGATTGGCAACAAGGGATTGTCATTGGGAATGAAGCGGCAGGCGTTGTGAAACACACATCTGTTTTTTGGCAAGAACCAACCATTTGTAGCGGTTTAACGCATAAAGATGCTCGTTTTCCTTTCAGAAAATACATCAATCAAGGTGATTCGTTTACTACGCCTCAGGTCTTTACAATAGTTTACAATAATTATAAAAATCCTGACGAAGTACTCAATACAGTCGTATCTGACTTTGTTCGCAAACATTTAGGCATTCGATTATCCGAATTGCAACAAAAACCCACGTTTGTTTACAATACTTGGGTGCCTTTCAGAAAAGATATTAATGAAAAACTCATCGTGCAATTGGCAAAAGCGGCGGCTGATG
>JANLRG010000039.1:0-33871 GCA_031361545.1 Bacteroidota bacterium | reverse complement strand
ATCATTGAAGCAGTATAAATCCTAGCTTCACTCGGAGTAATTGCAGACGCTATGAGATGGGTATTTTGTGAATTTTAGAATAAAGTTTTATTTCAAGTGTCAGAGGTAAAAGAGAAAAATTGAGACTTGACAAAAATTATTGTGTATTCCTTTTCCTTTTTAACCTACGACATCTGACTTCTATCGTTATAATTTTTGATCTACGACATCTGACTTCTAACCTTATTTCCTATGACTTTATTTCTCCCCTATCAAAAAAACCACTTCGTTTTCTTTTTTCATTTTATATTTTTCTCGAGCATATTTTTCGAGGTTGTCGTGATTGGTCCGTAAATCAGTGAGATCAGATTTATACCGAGCGATTTCATTGTCATATCTGTTTTTTTCTTTTACAACACTTTTTAATTTTTGTCTGTAAGTCCATGTTGTGATAAAATCATTTCTGTCAAAAAAACCTAACCAAATAAAGAAGCCTAAAAAAGTGAGAAAATATTTATTCTTCATATAGGGCACAAGAGAAGCAAGAACTGGGTATTTCGATTTGTCCATTGGATAAAGGTAATAGCTCAATGGTTATACAATCCCAAATTCAATCTTGATTAATAACAGTTCACTGTTCATTAGTAAAGTCAAATTATAGCAATGACAGTTTTTTGATAAAAAAAACAGCCATGAAAACCATGGCTGTTTTGAAAACTGTTTAATTATTCTTTTTCAAGAAATGGATAGCGATAGTCTTTGGCTGGGTCAAAAGTTTCTTTGATTGTCCGTGGACTGACCCAACGTAGCAAATTAATCATCGATCCTGCTTTATCATTTGTCCCGCTCGCTCTTCCTCCACCAAACGGTTGTTGACCCACGACAGCTCCAGTACATTTATCATTGATGTAAAAATTACCTGCCGCATTGACCAGCTTCTTCATCGCTTTGTCAATTGCATATCGGTCTTGAGAAAATATAGCACCTGTTAAAGCATAAGTTCCAGTGGTATCTACAATAGATAATACTTCATCGAATTTTTGATCATCATAAACATAAATCGTTAGCACCGGACCAAATAATTCTTCACACATTGTTACATAGTATGGATCTTTAACTTCCAGAACAGTTGGATGAATAAACCAACCTTTTGATTTATCATAAGTGCCACCAACAACTACATCAACATCTTTATTTGTTTTTGCTTCATCGATGTACTTCGCTAATTTGTCGAATGATTTTTCATCAATTACTGCATTGAAAAAATTTCCTAAATCTTCTGTCGGTCCAATTTTAAAAGACTTGAGATCTCTAATCAATCCTTCTTTCACTGCTGGCCATAAACTTTTCGGAATATAAGCACGAGAAGCAGCAGAACATTTTTGTCCTTGATATTCAAATGCGCCTCTCACAAGTCCAGTGATGAGTGCAGGAACATCGGCAGAAGGGTGTGCAAGTATAAAATCTTTTCCACCTGTTTCACCAACGATTCGAGGATAACTTTTGTATTTATGAATATTGTTTCCGATGGTATTCCAGATTCCTTGAAAGACAGAAGTAGAGCCTGTAAAATGTATACCTGCAAAATCGGGATGATTGAAAATAACTTCTCCAGCTTCGGGACCAGAAACGTAAACAAGATTAATTACTCCGGGAGGAACGCCGGCTTCCATAAAAACTTTCATGAGAATACTCGCTGCTAAAACTTGCGTGTTAGCCGGTTTCCAAACGATGGTATTTCCCATCATAGCAGCTGAAGTCGGAAGATTTCCTGCTATGGCTGTAAAATTAAATGGAGTGAGAGCAAAAACGAAACCTTCAAGAGGACGTTGTTCGACACGATTGAAAACACCTTTAGAAGAGATAGGTTGTTGAGTATAAATTTCTCTCATGTATTGAATATTGAATCGGAGAAAATCAATTAACTCACAAGCAGCATCTATTTCGGCTTGATACACACTTTTACTTTGTCCGATCATTGTTGCAGCATTGATCAGTGGACGATAAGGGCCGGCTAATAATTCTGCTGCTTTTAAAAAAATGGAAGCGCGATGTTCCCAATCCAAATTGGCCCAATGTTCTTTAGCCGCTAGTGCAGCTTTAATGGCTGCCTCAACATGACTTTTATCGCCTACATGATAATGACCAATCAAATGTTGATGATCGTGAGGTGGAGTAATTTTTGCAGTTTTATTGGTGCGAACTTCTTTTCCGTCGATAATCATTGGAATATCTCGAACTTCACTGCGCATTTGTTGAAGTGCAGCTTTTATTTTGCTTCGCTCAGGACTTCCCGGAGCATAGTTAAGTACTGGCTCATTAATGGCAGCCGGGACTGGAAATATGGCATTAGACATCGTATAAATTTTAGTGGTCGCAAGGTAAGGAAATTTACAAAGTTGAAATGAAATAAGAAGATTTAAATAAGAGGGAAAGGGCTTTATTAAATTGTCGTTTATTCATTTCTTGAATTGATTTAAAGCACATTCAAAAGCTCATTCTCAAAATGTATTTAATCCTGATTCTGGTTTGAGAATTAATTTCTTCAACCAACTCAACTCTTTAAAAGGTCGCCCATGTTTTTTTTATTCTTTTTCTTTCATCACAAATGTTTTTTCAATCCAAGAATAACTTGCTGTTGCCAATAACATGGAAAGGGAATAAACGATGAGCAAAGCTGGAAGAAAATCGATTCTTGGGAAAAAATGAAAGACGATGGCGATTATGATGAAGTGGATTAAATATAAACTGTAACTCACTTTCCCATGAAAATGGATGAAATTGTTTTCAAGAATTGACTGAATTTTTTTGGAGGACAGAAGGAGGATTAAGAGTATTGATAGTCCAATGGCTTTTGAATGAATTGCAAAATTGTCGAGGCGCAAAGTCATTTGACTTGAAATATTTGCAAACGATAAGATTAGTAGTGCGAAAATTGCCATTGAAATTTTCATCCAATTGGAAAAATCTATCATCAACTTTTGTAGTTTTTCTTTTTGTTGTGAAATAACAACACCTAATCCAAATTCCCATGAGAAGGATTCAATATGAAAAAACTTTATCAGACTGTATATAATTATTAAAAATAAAATCGAATTTTTTCGGGCAATCAAAGTCATCATGGGGATAAACAAAGAAATCAATATTTCAATTGATAAAGTCCAGTCGTGGGGAAGGATACGTAATGTTGGTTCATTGGGAATTCTTTTTAATAGAATACTTTGTTGCAAAATGTTTTTCCAATCGGGAGTGAACTGCCAATAGAGCGTTAGCCAGCTCGAAGCAGGATGAGCGAAGAATGGAAAGAGAAGTATGCTCAGAAGGAAAACAAAAAGAAAGGCTGGATAAATTCGTACAAATCTTTTTCGGATAAAATTTATAATAATCTTAAAGCCTAGTTCCTTATTTTGCAAAGATTCATTCAAAACAAATCCGCTAAGAATAAAAAAGTACAATACAGCTGAGTCTCCATCCCAAAAGATATTCAGAGGAAAAGTAGAATAGAGTAATGGAGAAAATGTTTTGAGAGTGTGTGCTAAAAGAACCATCATAGCAGCAATCCCTCGTGTGCTGTCAAGATAAATTTTTCTGGAACTTGCAATCAAAAGATGAAGGTTAAGACATTTTAGAAATGATGATTCCGACAATCATGCCAATAACAAGAATCAATAAAATAGCATTAAAGAATTTTTGCATGCCGAGATTTTTTTTCAGCTCTACATGTCCAAGAATGTTATTAAAAATTATTTCTAATTTGTGAAAAGCACTTTCATTCTTGACAATATAATCGTAAGCACCATACTTCATTGTATTGGCAGCGATTTCTGCTTTTTCTTGTCCCGATAAAAAGATGACAGGCACAACAGGATATTTCTCTTTTAATTTTTTGAGTACCTGAAGTCCATTCATAGCTGTAGGATCAGTAGAATCTAGGTGATAATCCAGTACGATCAAATTTGGTTCTAACCCAATTTTACTTAAGGCATCTTCACCAGTAGCAAAAGTTCGAACTTCTGAATTACGATATTTACCAGTGAAAAAATCATTCAGCATTTCTCTCATTTGAGAATCATCGTCAATCAAAACTATTAAAAGAGGGCGGTTTGTGTACATAAGTTTTATAATACCAGCTCAAACGTAAGTTTTTCTATGGTAAATAGCAAATGAAATTAATTTGTTTCGACATCAACAATTGATCGTGTTGGTATGTAAACAAGTTTTGAAGTGATAGGAGCGTAGCCCATTATTTTTAGCACTTTGGCATATTCTAACACCTGTGTTTCATGTTTTTTATGTGGTTTCCCACTTTTAAAATCGATGATAATTGCTTCTTTACCTTTTAATAAAACTCTGTCTGGTCGCAGAACTTCGCCTGATGGCAAAACAATTTCGCTCTCTGCCTTCACAAGATATTCGCTTGAAAATAAATTTGCTATTTCCTCATTCTTGAGAACTTGATTCACTTCTATAATTAAATTTTCTTTTTCTGTTTCAGTGATCAACCCTTCAAATACGAAACGCGCTGCTAGTCTATCGATGTTGGTTGATGGTGTTACTTCTGCAAGCAATGCATGGATCAATATTCCGTAGTTGATTTTAGTTACATCTTTTTTCTCAATCAATTCAATTAAGTCATTGCCATGCGATGACAATGAAAGTTTATCTTGCCATCTATTAGAAGGATAATTTTTAAGTTCTATTGATTCAGTCGAACCATTTTTTTTTATGGATGCTATTTTTAAGTGATCCTTTCCTTGCAAATGACAATTGTCAAAAGTAGGGTCAAGTTTTTTACAAGTTCGAGCTATTAATTTGGAAGAGCTATTCAATTCTTTCAAATTGTCGGCCGGACAATAAATAAATAATTTTTCTTCTGCTCTGGTAAAAGCTACGTACAACAAATTCAAATTATCAATTATGTTATGATTAATTTCTTCCAGAAAATTATCTGCATAATGAGATTCTTTTAGAGCGTTGGAAGTTACTAAAGCTGTTTTTCCTAAATCAGAGAAAGGAGCAACAGAAGTTTTTAGCCAAATTAGTTCGTTTGCTTTGGGAAGAAGTTTCCACTCACAAAATGGAATAAACACAATTGGAAACTGCAAACCTTTAGATCGATGGATAGTCATAATTTGAACAGCATCTTCATTAGAAGGTGTAATTACGGATGCATTTTTTACATTCTTACTGGAATCCCACCATCTAATAAATCCTGACAATGAGCTATCAAATCCGATATTATATTCCAAAACTAAATCTTGAAAACGTTGAATGAAAGAGTCTGGTTGTTTTGTAAATCCAAAAATGCTAATCAATTGTTCGCTCAATTCATAAACTGGTAAATTCGTCAAATGATCCAAATGTTCTGTAAATGCAGTTGGGAGAATCGTATTAAAATGGGATGCATTTAAACTCGCGGGATCGAAAATAGTATTTTCTTTTTTTCCGGTCTTACCAGCATACTTAAAATTTTTGTGATCTGAAAAATAGGAGTGTTGGTCGATTGTTTGATTCGAAATTTGAGTCGAAAAGTAGTAAAGAACTTCAGCTCTTGCTATGTCGTTTTTTCTATCGGCCAAAAATCTACAGACATTAATAAGGAAGTTTATTTTGGGAGAAGAAGTTATCAGTAAAGAGTCAGGACTAATAATTTTATTAATTCCATTTTGCAATAAAAATGTAGCTATTTCATTTCCTTCTGTATTTTTTCTTACTAGTATTGCGATATCACGAAAAGAATAACCCTTGCCTAATTGTTGATGAATTTCTGCTAATAATTTGTTCAATGCATGATCTTTCCATTTTAATATTTCTTCATCAGAGTCATTGTCCTCATTTTTTTCAGTACTTGATTCGTCTTTAGTGATAAACTCAACCTTTACAAATCCATCATTTAAATTATTTTCTGATATAATTTGAGAAAGATCATTTCCATACGCTAATTCCAAAACAGGGTGATTATTCATGTCAAGTTGCGTGTTGACGATTACAGAAGCGTTTTGAAAGAATTGATTGTTAAATGTTACAATTTCTTTTTTGCTACGATAGTTAGTTGACAGCGCTTCAGCTTTAGTTATGGATTTGAAATTTAAAAGGTCAATAAAAATATCTTTGATAAGTAAATTCATATTTCCACCTCTCCAACGATAAATGGATTGTTTGGCATCGCCGACTACCATTGCCATAAACCCACTTCCAAGAGTGTTGATAACAAGTGGCAAGAGGTTTTTCCATTGCAAAAGACTTGTATCTTGAAATTCATCAATCAATAAATGTTTGTATCGGTTTCCAGTTTTTTCATAGATAAATGGTGTGTCGTTCCCTTCAATTATATCTCCTAGTAGTTTTGTTGTATCAGAAAGAAGTATCACATTATTTTCTTTTCTATATTCTCTGAATTTATCTTGGAGATCATTGACTAATCCGAATAAGTAAATCTTTTTTAAAATTTCAACGGATGTGATGTAAGACTGAAATTCATTTGCAACAATTGTTGTAGCCTTGACCAATAATGGATGCAGTTGTTCAGCAACCAATTCATCTAGTACTTTTTTTAGTTCGCTTTTTTTGGCAGTCCATGATGCAGTATCTTCTATACCTTTTTCTATTCTACTTGTGATGGCAAAAGAAGAAGGGGTTTTAGCATTGGCAATTTTTTGAAAGTAACCAGCGACTCCACTTTCTTTATAACTAAAATCACCCAATGAAAATCCTGCTCCATCAATAATGTTCATGGCCTGAATTCCGATAGACTTCATTCTTGATAAAAAACTATTTTTAATATCATTCAAATCTTTGTAAATCCGACGAATGTCCGCTCTGGTAAGAATATTTTTATTATGTTGATCTTCTTTAAATATTTCATTGGCTACTAAAGCAATATCACCTTCTATATTCCATCCTTTTTCTTCACCCATTTTCTGGAGTGCAAGATCTGTTAACCACTCTGTAAGTTCTTTGTCAATGCCAACTTGGAGTAAAAGTGCATCTGTAACAGCTAAGATGGCGTCATCGGTACTCACTTCAACTTCCATTTTTAAAGGCAAATGAATTTCTCTCGCTAAGGCACGGAGAATACGTTGGAAGAAGCTGTCGATTGTACTTACAGAGAACGATGAATAGTCGTGAAGAATATTTTTAAGTGCTTTTTCCGCTTTCGATTTTAAATTAACATTTGGCAATTCCTCCGTTAGAATTTTAAATAATTTATCTTCTTTTCCAGAAGACAATTCCACCAGAGCTTCCACAATTCTACTCTTCATTTCTTCTGCGGCTTTGTTGGTAAAAGTGATGGCTAAAATGGATCGGTAATCTTCGGGTTGGATTAAGACAAGTTTGAGGAATTCTTTGACGAGTGTAAACGTTTTGCCTGAACCGGCAGATGATTTAAAAACTTTAAGTTCATTCATGTCTGAAAGATAAAACAATTCAGGTATTATTTTGTTGTCGATGTTGTGAATTTGATAACAATAGACAAATTTTAAATAATTTCATAAATTAGAGTCAATTGATAAAATGAAATTCACACGAAAATGAGTCAGTCCATTCGATAACAAATTTCGTATCTTTGGAATAAGGAACAAAAATGATAGGACATCGGTTTAGTAAATTTTTAGAATCGGAAGAAGGGCAAGATCCGTTTAAGAGATTGTTCAATGTTTTTATGCAGCTTCTTAGTTACACAAGTGGTGATGCGTATGAAGCATTGAATTGGTTGAACGAATTGGATCGTGAATACAAATTGACCAGCGATGATTATACCATGGAAGATTTCATCAAGGATTTAAAGAGTAAAGGTTTTATAAAAGAGGATGGAGAGAAAGGCGGCTATCTAATTACGCCTAAAACGGAACAAACGATTCGAAAGAATGCTTTAGAGGAAATTTTTGGAAAATTAAAAAAGGCAGGTTCCGGAAATCATCAGACGCGCTTTACTGGATCTACAGGTGATGAACTTACGAGTGATATTCGTGATTTTCAATTTGGAGATTCTCCTGATCAGATATCGATGACGGAATCCATACGGAACGCTCAGATTAACCATGGTATAGGTGATTTTAGAATTGCGGAAGGTGATTTAGAGGTGATGGAAAGAGAATTTAAGACTCAAACTTCAACAGTTTTGATGATTGATATTTCTCATTCAATGATATTATACGGAGAGGACAGAATAACTCCGGCCAAGAAAGTTGCCATGGCATTGGCTGAATTAATTAGAACAAGATATCCTAAAGATACATTGGACGTCATTGTTTTTGGCGATGAAGCTTGGCAAATAGAAGTAAAAGACTTGCCTTATTTGCAAGTTGGACCGTTTCATACAAACACCGTAGCTGGATTAGAATTAGCGATGAATATTTTACGTCGAAGAAAAAATCCAAACAAACAAATTTTCATGATTACAGATGGAAAGCCATCATGCATGAAAGAAGGAGCGCATTTGTATAAGAATAGTTTTGGTTTGGATAGAAAAATTGTAAACAAATGTTTGAATTTGGCATCTGCAGGTCGAAAATTAAAAATACCGATCACAACTTTTATGGTGGCAGAAGATGAATATCTAAGAGCATTTATTCGTGAATTTAGTGAGGCGAATGGAGGGAAGGCATTTTATACATCTTTAAAAGGTCTTGGAGAATATGTACTAGAAGATTTTGAAAAAAATCGAAAGAAAAAAATTTAATTTAAAAAAAAGTCTTTACGGAGAACATGGAAAAATTATTAATGATAAAAACGCTAGGTCAATTAAAAGCGTCTGACTATTCAAGTAAAACTATCAAAGAAGAATTGAGAGATAACTTAATTGAAAAAATGAAGAAGAAAGTGAATGTCTTTCATTCAATTAAAGCATTTGATTCAACTGTAATTCCGGATATAGAGCGGGCTATTTTGTCTCGTCACAATATATTGTTATTGGGATTAAGAGGACAAGCCAAAACAAAAATTGCTCGCTTGATGACTGAATTGTTGGATGAATATATACCAGCAATTAAAGGAACAGAACTGAATGATGATCCGTTAAACCCGTTGTCAAGAACAGCTTTTGATTTAATAGAAAAAAATGGTGATGATACAGAGATAGAATGGATTCATCGTTCAGAAAGATATACAGAGAAATTAGCAACTCCTGATGTTTCTGTTGCTGATTTAATTGGTGATGTTGATCCGATCAAAGCAGCAGCGATGAAATTGCCGTATAGTGATGAGCGAGTTTTACATTACGGATTAATCCCTCGCTCTCATCGGGGAATTTTTGTAATCAATGAGTTGCCAGATTTACAAGCAAGAATACAAGTTTCATTATTCAATATTTTACAGGAAGGCGATATTCAGATCAGAGGTTTCAAATTGAGACTTCCGTTGGATATTCAATTTGTGTTTACAGCCAATCCGGAAGATTATACAAATCGTGGTTCAATTGTTACGCCGTTAAAAGACCGAATAGAAAGTCAAATTCTTACGCATTATCCAAAAGATATAGCAACTGCTAAGGAGATTACAATGCAAGAAGCGAAGTTGTCAATGGCGCAGATAAATAATATTACTGGAAATGAATTAATCGATAATTTATTAGAGCAAATTTCTTTTGAAGCTAGAAGTAATGAGTTCGTTGATCCAAAGAGTGGTGTGTCGGCCAGATTAACAATTTCTGGTTATGAAAATATTTTTTCTACAGCAGAGCGACGGATGATTATTAACAATGAAAGCAAAACTCATTTAAGAGTGTCAGATTTTTGGGGTGTGATTCCATCAATTACTGGTAAAATAGAATTAGTTTACGAAGGTGAACAAGAAGGCGCCATGATTGTCGCACAAAATTTAATTAGTAAATCAATAAGAAGTCAATTCAAAAATTATTTTCCCGATCCGGAAAAATTAAAAAAGAAAAAGGAGGCGAATCCTTATTCAGAAATTTTAGAGTGGTTCAGTAATGGAAATGAAGTTTGTATTTTGAATGATAGTTCAGAGAAAGATTACAATGCTGCTTTGAATGAAGTGCCAGGATTGTCTGAAGTTGTGAAAAAGCATTTTCCAAAAGCAAATGCGCACGAAAAACTATTGCTGATGGAATTTCTGCTACATGGATTATCCGAATTTTCGCTCTTGAGTAAAAATAGTTTAGTCTCAGGAATGAGATTTAAAGATTTGTTTAGTTCAGTCTTTAATAATGACAATGAAGCTTGATGACTTCAATTATACTATTACAAAAATTACAGAGTGAATTTTCCTTGAAAAATTGTCGACGATCGAAAATAAGTGTTGAGGTGTTTTTCTTCTTTAAAAATACCATAGACAGTAGAACCGCTTCCTGACATACTTGCGTAGATAGCACCTTGTTTGTAAAGTCTGGCTTTTATATTTTTTATGGTTGGATATTTCTCAAATACAGGAATTTCGAAATCATTAAAAATAGTTTCTTTCCAATCTTCAATAGGTTGTTGAATTAATTCTTGAATAGATGTTTTTCTTTTTTGTGGTTTTATCCAGGAATAGGCGAGAGCGGTATTTACATGTATTCTCGGTTTGATTAATATGATGAAATATTCTTTTGAAGGCAATTTTACTTCTTGAAATCGATCGCCTTTTTCATAGCAGAAAAGTGTTTTATTGCGAAGAAAATAGGGGCAGTCACTTCCTAATTTGGAAGCCAATGATTCTTGATCGTTATCAGAGATGTTTAATTTAAAAATAGAATTCAACATTGAAACTGAGAAAGCAGCATCAGAGGATCCTCCGCCCAAACCAGCGCCAATGGGAATTATTTTATGTAAATAAACTTTGATGGATGGAAGATTGAAGTCTTCCTTCAAAAGGTGAAAGGCTTTTAAACAAAGGTTGTTTTCTCTTTCACCAAAAAATCTTATTCCCGACGATTTGAATTCGGGTTCTGCATTTTCAAGTTCATTCGGAATAATTTCTAAAATGTCGTTCCAGGGAATGGGTGCTATAATAGATTCTAAATTATGAAATCCATCTGCACGTTTTTCTGAAATGTGCAATCCGATGTTGATCTTACAATTGGGAAAAGAAATCACAGCGAGAATAATTTGAAATCAATATTCGATTTTGTCCATTTTGCGTGCCCATTCCTTAAAGGCTTCTAAAGCTTCTTTGTCCATCATTCTAAGGAGAGGAATTTTTCTTTCAGAATAAGGAAGTACTAATTCTTGATAAATGAAATCATCGTCGAAGCCAATATTTGCGGCATCTTTTTTAGAATTAGCATAATAAACTTTTGAAGGACGAGCCCAATATATTGCTGCCATACACATCGGACACGGTTCGCAACTTGTATAAATTTCGCAATCGTCTAATTGAAAAGTTCCAAGTGTTTTGCATGCTTCACGAATAGCCACTACTTCGGCATGTGCAGTTGGATCATTACTAGACACAACTTGGTTATAACCTCGGGCAATTATTTCACCGTTTTTAACAACAACAGCTCCAAATGGACCGCCAGTATTATTTCTCATTGTTTCAAATGAAAGGCGTATCGCCTCATTCATATAATTTTCTTCTGACACTATATTTTTTTTAGATGAAATTTAGACTAAAAAAACCCACACTTTTTATCTGACATCAAATACTAATTGATAATAGTAAAATGAAAAAACAACTATTCTATGACAACTCCCATAGCACAGAATTTATCAATTCTTGTATCAACTAATTTTTTTGGGTCTTCCTTTTGAAGAACATTTAGATGTTTGAGTATCTCACTTTTTACAATCTTGAACATTTGCTCGGGCTGCGTATGAGCGCCACCGATTGGTTCTTTGATAATACCGTCAATCAAATTTTGCTTTAACATATCGTCAGCTGTTAACTTCAATACTTCAGCAGCTTTTTCTTTGTAGTCCCAACTTCTCCATAAAATTGATGAACATGATTCGGGAGAAATGACAGAATACCATGTATTCTCTAGCATCAAAACTCTATCTCCAATTCCAATTCCCAACGCACCGCCTGAAGCTCCTTCACCTATGATAATGCAAATGATAGGGACTTTCAATCTAGCCATTTCAAAAAGATTTCTTGCAATCGCTTCTCCTTGACCGCGCTCTTCAGCTTCAAGACCTGGAAATGCGCCAGGAGTATCTATAAGAGTAACGACAGGTTTGTTAAACTTTTCTGCCATTTTCATTAATCGCAATGCTTTTCGATATCCTTCTGGATTAGCCATGCCGAAATTCCTGAATTGTCGTTGCTTCGTTGTAGTACCTTTCTGTTGGCCAATAAACATTACCGTTTTCCCATCGATTGATCCCAATCCTCCAATGATGGCTTTATCATCTTTCACAGTGCGATCGCCGAAAAGTTCAACGAAGTTTTTGTCTGTAATGGCATCTATATAAGATAGGGTATATGGACGATCTGGATGCCTCGATAATTGTACACGTTGCCATGGAGTCAAATTCGAATAGAGATTTTTCCGAGTTTCTGCCAGTTTTAATTCCAACTGACGAACGGCTACACTCACATCGACTTTACTTTTATCGCCAATCAATTTTTGTTTTTCAATCTGCTCTAATAAATCAGCGATTGGTTTTTCAAAATCAAGAAAGTTCATTCTTTCATTTCTTTAAGGTCTGCAAGATAAAAAAATCTTGTTTATTCAATCGTAATTCGCGTTTTATGAAGTCTCAAAGTTCTTATATTAATCTGCCAGAGACTATTAATAATTAAATCGAGCATCATTTTGAATAGAGGATTTCAACTCCCATAATACTGTCTGTACAAATAGTTGTATTCAATTCTGCAAAGGAAGTTCCTTGCAATGTCTTAATATTATGTCCTGAGAAACAGTACAATATGTCATTCACTTCATCATAATTTCCGCCATAAAAAATTTCATTTGATCGATTAATGATTGAATTTGTAGCGACATCATAATCAAGAATTCCAATAGTTGATAAGAGTAAAATTTTGGAGTTTTCTTTAATGATGGCGAAAAGAAAAGATTGTGGAATATCTTTCAGCAACTGAAGGCCATTGGAAAGAGTGAGGTATTTGTAAATTACCAAATGGTCAATTTTATTTCCAAGCACCAGAATTTCTGTTGATGAAATTGGAAAAAAAGCGATGATGTCAAAATCAATCAAATATTCTTGTCTCGCAGCTCCACTTGGATAGAAAAAAGTAGCGATTTTATGCTCGCTGTTTTTTATGATTTCGGCATACTGGTAGTTTTGAAAAACGAAAGACTGTAACGGCTGAAAGAATAAATTTTCACCAGTTTCATTTTGCTTGCTTCCGAATTGATTATAGGAAATCAGATTGCCATCGTTTCTGCAAACTCTAAGATTGTAATCACTAAAGTCCACATTCAAAAAGGAATTGGCATTAAGTGCTAGAGGTAAAATAATGAATTTTGGTACAAGGTTTTCTGCAGATAAGGCAACTATTTTTTCATTTGCACACAAATAAATATCTTGAGAACGACTATTAGCTTTTAAATTGACGAAGCTAATTGCTTCAGAAGTTAAAACAGAGAAGACTGATCCGTTTAAAACAGATAATTGATAATGGGATGTAGTTCCAGATGCGATAAGAATTTTTTTTGTCGTTCGAGGACGCTCGTTCACAATTATCGGATGATAGAAATTAAACGTTTGGTTTTCACATTGAATAACGACATTGAGTTGGTAATTTCCTGAGGCAGAATAATTATTGGAAAGAATATAATTAATTGCGAAACTGCTGGTTAACATTCCTGACACAGGTAAAGAAACTGCCGGACAGAGCGTTGTAAAATTGTTGTCTGTCAATTGTAAAATAGCACTTTGAATTGAATGATCTGAAGTGATGGTTCCTTTGACTTGCAAAGTATCATCGAATTTGGAATTTGAATTTGGTGTGGGTTCAAGAAATACTACGTTTACTTGGGGGTTGTTGGTTTTTTTGCAAGAAATAAATAGTGTAAAAATTGGCAAATAAAAAACAGAAATTAGTGTGAAGATTTTGAAAAATTTCCTAAAAAATAGTGTCTGGTTTGAGGTATTTCCGTACATTTAAATATCCTTTCTTCAAAGGTATTAAAGTTATTAACAAAGTCAGCCTTCATAGGTGCTTTTAAGTAGCTTCGCAACCCTTTCCCCAATATTTTTTTATTTTAAAAAGAACAAGTGTCATCCCTACTATATGTCAGATCAAGGACAACCCACATACAATGAATCTTTATCAAAGAAAAGAATAGTCGGCAGTAAATCTGCTGCCAATACTTTTCAGGCGCAACAATTTGGAAAATTACCACCACAGGCAATCGATTTAGAAGAAGCTTGTCTGGGTGCATTGATGTTAGAAAAAGATGCACTTACTAAAGTGATTGACATTTTAACACCGGAGTCATTTTACAAAGATTCACACCGTTTAATTTTTCAAGCAATTAGAAGATTGTTTGAGCGTTCGGAACCCATTGATATTTTAACTGTGACCAATGAGTTAAAGAGAAGTGGAGAATTAGATATTGTTGGTGGTCCATTTGTGATAACACAATTGACTAATCGAGTAGCCTCAGCATCAAATATCGAATACCATTCAAGAATTGTTTTGCAAAAGCACATTCAACGAGAGTTGATTCGAATTTCTGCTGATACAATTAGAGATGCTTATGAAGATACGTCAGATGTTTTTACACTCTTAGATCAGGCAGAGAAAAATTTATTTGAAGTTGCTCAAGGAAATATTCGTAGGAATTATCAAGAGATGAGCACGATGGTGAGTGAAGCCTTCAAGCAGATTGAAGCAGCTAAACTACATGGTACTGGTGTGACTGGAGTTCAAAGCGGATTTACCGATTTAGATCGGATAACTTCGGGATGGCAAAAATCGGATTTGATTATTGTAGCTGCGCGACCTGGTATGGGTAAGACGGCATTCGTACTTTCATTAGCAAGAAATGCTGCCATTCAATTTAATCGACCAGTTGCTGTATTTTCTTTAGAGATGTCATCCATTCAATTAGTCCAACGGATGATTTCATCAGAGACAGGAATACCGTCAGATAAATTGCGGAAAGGAACGCTTGATAATCAAGAATGGCAAAAATTAGTTTCTATGACTGGAAAATTATCATCGGCTCCGGTTTATATTGATGATACTCCGTCTTTATCGGTATTCGATTTACGATCTAAATGTCGTCGTTTGAAATCGATGTACAACATAGAAATGATTGTTGTCGATTATTTACAATTGATGAGATCAGATGTCGATTCAAAAAATGGAAATCGAGAGCAAGAAATTTCTACCATTTCAAGATCGTTAAAAGCGCTGGCAAAAGAGTTAAATGTTCCAGTGATTGCCTTGTCTCAGTTGAGTAGAGCTGTTGAATCGAGAGGTGGATCCAAGCGTCCGCAATTAAGTGATTTACGTGAGTCAGGAGCAATTGAGCAAGATGCCGATATGGTAACCTTCATCTATCGTCCTGAATATTATGGAATCGAATTTGATGAAGAAAATAATCCGACAAAAGGTACTGCGGAAATTATTATAGCTAAGCACAGAAACGGTGCACTCGATAATGTGAAGTTAAAGTTCATTTCTCATTTAGCAAAGTTTACAGATTTAGATGCTAATGAAGGAGAATATGCAAGTCCTTCAGGAGGTAGTGTTACTGATTATCCGAACAACCGACTGATTGTTAGTTCTAGAATGAATGACATGAAAGAAGATACACCGTTTTGAAAAAAAAATGAAAATTGAAGATTGAGAATTTAGAATAAATTGTAGATTGATAATTGATAATTTAGAATTTGATGATTGAGGATTGATAATTATTTGTTTTTGCTTTTGAATTAAAATATATTCCATTTTCGAAATGTTCCGCGTCTTTAATTTCCAGCGAAATGACTCTTGAGGTTAGAGCCTATTAAATCATTGTCTTTTATTTCCGTTTAACATTTCACCGAGGGAGGGAGGAATTTTCAAAGATGTTTCAATTCTCAATTTATTTTCAATTCTCAATCTTCAATTCTCAATTCATCTTCAATTCTCAATCTTCAATTCTCCATTTTTTTTCAGGTTCCTGAAGGACGACGGTTCTCAATGTGTGATCCTCGTTCTTCAATCCTAAAAGTCTTTAACTCTGAAAATAGGAAAGCTAGAAGGTGGAAGGAAGAACGTTTATAAAATAATTTTCAATTCTCAATTTATCTTCAATTCTCAATCTTCCATTCTCAATTTTTTATTTTGTTCTCAATTTATTTTCAATTCTCAATTATCAATTTTTATTTCGTTCTCAATTTTATTTTGCTCTTCTAGAATTTGTCGTTCGTAAAGCGCAGCATATTCTCCGCCTTTTTCTAGTAGGTCTTGATGATTTCCTCTTTCAACGATTTTGCCATTGTCCAAATAAATAATCTCTTGCGCATTTTTAACACTGGAAATTCGATGAGAAATTATTAAAGTCGTGCGATCTTTCATCAACGACTGAAGGTTGTCCAAAATTTTTCGTTCTGTATTTGTATCTACAGCACTCAGGCAATCATCAAAAATTAAAACTTGTGGTTTTTTAATGATTGCACGAGCAATAGAAACTCGTTGCTTTTGTCCACCCGACAAAGTGATCCCTCTTTCGCCAATAAAGGTTTCAAATTGTTTTGGGAACTCCATTATATTGTCATAAATCACAGCTTGCTTTGCTGCGGTGAATACACTATTATTTTTTTCTATGGATGAAAGCTCTTGTTCAATTCCGAAAGCGATATTATTACTAATCGTGTCGCTAAAGAGAAAGACATCCTGAGGAACGTATCCGATTTGATGTCTGAGTGCATCTAAAGATATTTTTTCAATTGAAATTTCATCGATAAATATTTTTCCATCAGTTGTGTCGTACATCCTTAAAAGCAGGTTTGCAATTGTTGATTTGCCGCTACCAGTTTTACCAAGAATAGCTAAAGAACTTCCAGGTTTTAATTTAAACGAAACATCATCGAGTGCTTTTATTCCAGAATCTGGATAAGTGAAACTGACATTCTCAAATTCAATTTTCCCTTCCAGAGTTAGATTCTCCTCAGTGGGCGAAATGATTTCAGGTTGTAAGTGCAAGAATTCATTAATCCGTTCTTGTGAAGCCGCAGCGCGTTGAATGATAGAAGTTACCCAACCTAAGGATGCAACTGGCCATGTAAGCATGTTTACATAAATAATAAATTCTGCAATATTTCCAGTCGTCGCTCTTCCCGCAATAACTTCTTTCCCTCCGATATAAACGGTTAGCAAGGTGCTTAACCCGACTAACAAGAGCATTAATGGAAAAAAGAAAGAGTTGACTCTAACTAAAGACATATTTTTTTCCAAGTAAACTTCGCTTACAATTGCAAAATCTTTGGTAGCTTCTTCTTCCTTTACAAAGGATTTTAATATTCTAATACCGCTAAAAGCCTCTTGAACATAAGTGCTCAATTTACTTTGTTGCGTTTGCACTTCTTCGCTTTTTTTATTCATAACATCACTCACATAATAAATTGAGATAGATAAAAAAGGGAGCGGAGCTAATACATAGAGAGTCATTTTTGCATTTACGAAATACATGCTAATGGTTATCAGAACAAAAAGCACAATGAGATTGATTGTGTACATGATTGCCGGCCCCACGTACATTCTCACTCGTCCAACATCTTCACTAATTCTGTTCATTAAATCGCCAGTATTATTTCTTCTATAAAAAGCCAGACTCAGTTTTTGATACTGTTGGTAAATTTCATTCTTCAAATCAAATTCTATTCTTCTACTCATTACAATTATTGTTTGTCGCATCAAAAACATCAATAGCCCACGCACCAGCGCAACAGCGATAATGAGTAAGAGGAATAGACCAACTTGATGTTTGATTTCATTTATTACTTCAACAGATTGGTTGGCCTGTGAAGACTTCATCGTTTTCATGACCACATCTAAGGATTTGCGGACAACTTGGGCGGGATAAATAGCCCCGAAATTTTGTGCAATTACGAAGATTCCACCGACAATCAAGTGCCATTTATACTTGAAGAAATACTTGTTTAAATGTCTTAATGATTTCATAATCAATATTCAATGTTGGTGTTTGCTGCCTTGAAAAATAACCCTACCTTTAACGCGCGAAAAACGCTACAAATTTAATCACTCTATCCTATGATTGAAGTAAAAGATGTTAAAGAAGCCAAATTTTCTAGTGACTCAGTTTTTGGAAACTCTTCTTTTGCAGACCACGAACAGATAATTTATTGTCACGATAAAAGTACCGGATTAAAGGCAATTATCGCCATTCATAATACAACTTTAGGCCCTGCCTTAGGTGGAACCCGCATGTGGAATTATAAAACAGAAGCCGAAGCTTTGAATGATGTTTTGCGATTGTCCAGAGGTATGACATATAAAGCAGCCATTTCCGGTTTGAAGTTAGGCGGTGGCAAAGCAGTTATTTTCGGTGACTCGAAAGTTGACAAGACTGCTGAAATGTTTGTAAAATATGGCGAGTTTATCGAGACGTTGAATGGCAAATATATTACTGCCGAAGATGTAGGTACTTCAACAAGTGATATGGTAAATGTTTCTAAGGGAACTAAGCATGTCACAGGACTTCCAGAGTCAATGGGAGGAGGAGGCGATCCTTCACCTGTTACAGCGTATGGTGTTTTTATGGGAATGAAAGCAGCAGCTAAACAAAGGTATGGAACCGATAATTTGGCAGGAAAAAAAATAGGAATTCAAGGTGTAGGTCATGTTGGTGAAAATCTCGTGCGTTTAGTTTCAGAGCAGGGAGCAAAAGTATATGTGACAGATATAAACCAAGATCTTTTAAAAGATATTTCTACTAAATACAATGCTGAGATAGTTTCATTAGATGGAATTTATGATTTGGATATTGACATTTATGCTCCATGTGCTTTGGGTGCGACCTTGAATACAGAAAACATTGCGCGTTTAAAATGTTCAGTCGTTTCTGGTGCCGCAAATAATCAGTTAGCAGATGAGAATATTCATGGGCCAATGTTAGCTCAAAAGGGTATTTTATATGCTCCCGATTTTTTAATTAATGCCGGTGGATTGATTAATGTTTATTCAGAGTTGCATGGTTATGATCGTAAAACAGCATTGCAACACACAGAGAATATTTACACCACTACTCTAGAAATATTTCAAAAAGCAGCGAGTGAAAATATTACAACAATAGAAGCAGCGAAGAAAATAGCAGAGCAACGCATCCAAAATGCGCGCAACAAATAATAATTTTTAATCTTACTCTTATTCAGGATGTCTGATAAGAAATTATATTGTCAGGTATTTTCAGCACCTCCTGCCTTTAATTATAGAGCTGTAAACTATAGATGTTAAGTCGTCGTCAATTACGAATAAAAGTTCTTCAGGCATTGTATGCCTATTTTCAAGCTGAAAAAACTGATCTTGCCATTGCTGAGCGAGAGATGATTCGAAGCGTCGATAAAGTATATGAACTTTATATTTATTTATTGTTATTTGTAAAAGAGCTTGCCGATTCTGATCAGAATGATGCAGATGATTTGCATCTCAAATTTTTTCCGAGTAAATCTGAATTAGGGGCCAAGCATCGCTTATTCAATCTTCGATTTGTTTTGGAAATGGAAAAAGATCCGGAGTTTATTCGTCAACAAAATAAAACGAAGTTAAGTTGGCAGAAAGAACAAGACCTTATTCGGAAAATATTTTTGGAAATAAAAAAATCGGAAGAATACCGTCAGTTTTTGGAAAATGATGATGCATCTGAAAGAGATTTTCTATCTACTATTTTCAAAAAATTTATTGAGAAATCTGAGGCAATTCAATTTCATATCGAAGAAGAAAACATTTTCTGGAATGAAGACTTTGATTTTATCATGCACATTGTTTCAAGAACAATGAAAAACTTCTATGACAACGATAAATTTGAATTGCTTCCATTGTACAAAGATGAGGAAGATGATAAAGAGTTTGCCAAAAAATTATTCAATCATACTATTCTTCATAATAAAGAGTTTGAAGCAGCAATAAGCGAACGGACTAAAAATTGGGAAGTTGACCGCATTGCATTGATGGATATTCTGATTTTGAAAATGGCACTTACCGAGTTAGTTTCTTTCCCGAATATTCCTGTCAAGGTAACCATCAATGAGTTTATCGATATTTCCAAAGAGTTTAGTACTCCAAAAAGCAAACAATTTGTGAATGGCGTACTCGATAAATTAGCAGCAGATTTTAAAGAGCAAGGTAAAATAAACAAGACCGGCAGAGGTCTAATGGGCTAATACATTATTAAGTTATTCTGACAAATGAACCTAAGTCTTAAATACTATTTTATACTTTCAGTGAGCTTCTTCTTCCTTAGCAGTTGTACTCACAATGAAAAAATCAATGTTCCTGAGAATGGAATTAGCACGGATGTAATTAATAATCCGGCTACAGCATCATCAGAAAAAGCAAGAGATAATGTTCCTGCTTATAAATTTGTGACAGAAGAACATGATTTTGGAACCATCACTGAAGGAGAAAGTGTTACTTTTGCCTTTCAGTTTACAAATGTCGGAAAAGGTGATCTAGTCATTCGAAGTGCAAACGGATCTTGTGGTTGTACAATTCCTGAATTTCCAAAAGAAGCATTAAAGCCAGGTAAATCAGGAATAATCAATGTGACGTTCAACAGTGAAGGAAAGTCTGGCGAACAACATAAAACTGTAACACTAATTGCCAATACAATTCCAGCTACGTATGTCTTGAGCATCCACGCAAACGTAATGAAACCTAAAAACTAATTCTCTCAATAACTATGAACAATCTCAATTCAATTTTATTACAACAACAAGGTGGTGGAGCTATGCAGCTCGTTTTTTTAGTAGCAATTATTGTGGTCTTTTATTTCTTTATGATACGACCACAAGTGAAAAAACAAAAGGTAGAAAAAACTTTTCGCGAATCGCTTGAAAAAGGTGCTAAAATAGTAACCATTGGAGGAATCCACGGAAGAATAGTGGAAGTGAACGAAAAAACTTTTATGGTTGAAATCGACAGCAATGTAAAAGTTCGTTTGGAAAAATCTGCTGTTTCTACAGATGCTACACGCGCTTTAGATACTTCTGTTACCACTTCTAAGTGATAATAATTTCGTAATATTGAAAGGTATTATCCATAGCGGTGAAAGACGTTAAGCCAAACCTTTTAAATACTCCTCCCAAAAGTAAACTTCAATTCAACAAGAGATTTACTGTTGTAATTGTATGTTTTAGTATTTCTGCGCTTTTTTGGTTTTTGATTGCCATGACACATGATTACAATTCTCGAATTTCCATTCCTGTCACTTATGAAAACATCCCTGGGAAAAAAGTTGTCATCAATGATTTGCCAAAAAATATTTCTGTAATTATTAAGGCAAATGGTTTTAAGATATTTACTTATAGTCTAAAGAAAAATATTGACCCGATTACTATTGATGTGGCTTCCAAAATGAAATCGGCTTCGGTTTCTTCGGGAGTTCTTTCTATTGCAACAAAAACTTTTGTAACTGACTTTAATGACCAATTAGGCAAGGATATCGTAATAACTGGATTTGAGCCTGATTCTATTGTATTTAACTTGAGAGATAGAGAAACTAAATTAGTTCCTGTAGTGATAGATTTGAAAGCAACATTTGAAAGACAATACGATACTACCAGCGCTCCCATTTCACAGCCGATGTTTGTAGAAGTTTCTGGCCCGCCTTCATTAGTGAGAAATATAAAAAATGTAAAGACAGAATTGATTGATGTTGGACCTTTAAAAGCTAATTATAAAGCGAAGGTTAACTTAGTTACAAATCGCCTTCTAACTTATAACATTAGCAATGTTGAAGTAGTTGTTCCAGTAGAAAAGTTTACAGAAGGAACAGTCGAAATTACAGTTAATCCAATCAACGTAACGAAAGGTTATTCACTAAAAACATTTCCTGAAAAAGTTAGCATAAAATATATTACGTCGTTGAGTAATTACAACAAAGTTTCATCGGCCATGTTCGATGCCATTGTTGACGCAGCAGGCTTAGAAAAAGCACATCCGGAAAAAATTTCTGTTCAATTAATTACTAGACCAGATATTGTTCGTGCTGCTACTCTTGAACCGGAAAGAGTGGACTATATCTTACGAAAGCAATGATGATTGTAGGTGTCACCGGTGGAATTGGCAGTGGTAAATCAACGGTCTGTAAAGTCTTTTCAACTTTAGGAATTCCTGTTTATGATTCTGATTCAGAAGCAAAATTAATGTACGACCGTTATCCAGAACTGAAGGAAAAAGTAAAGAATTTATTTGGTGATGATGTATTAGACAAGAATGGCAATATCAACAAAAGGAAATTAGCTGAAATAATTTTTTTAGATGAAGCAAAATTGCAATCGTTAAATCAATTAATTCATCCTCTTGTGAAATGGGATTTCACTAATTGGGTAGAAACACATAAAGGATTTCCTTATCTAATAAAAGAAGCTGCAATTTTATTTGAGAGTGGCGCAAATTTAAAATGCAATAAAATAATCACTGTGACTTCTCCATCCGAATTAAAATTTGACCGAATAAAACTGCGTGATAAAAAGTCTAATTTGGAAATTGAGAATATTATGAAATCACAAATGAGTGATGAAGAAAAAATTGCTAAATCAGATTTTGTTATTTATAATGATGAAAAACATTTGGTCATTCCTCAGGTTTTAAAAATTCATGAAGTATTATTGAAATGAAATTTGTTTTTATATTTTGGAATCGATGACAGTCAATGGATTTTTGACAAAAACAAAAATCGGCTTGTATTGCCCAGCTGGTGATTTTTATTTGGATCCTTCAGTAGGAGTGAGAAGAGCTTTGGTTTCACATGCACATGGTGATCATGCTGTCGCCAATCACACAGAAGTTTATTGTACCAGCCCTACGAAATCAATTATGGATTACAGACATGGTATAAAACTGTTTACCGAATTTAAAGTGGTTGATTATAAAAGCAGGTTCAAGGTTCATGATGTCGATATCACTTTTATCCCGGCGGGACACATGTTGGGAAGCGCACAAATTTTAATGGAATATTTCGGAGAGAAATATTTATATACCGGCGATTTTAAAATTCAAACAGATGGAAGTTGTGAAGCTTTTGAATTTCAGGAATGCGATTATCTTATAACAGAAACTACTTTTGCCAATCCTGTTTATAATCATCCCGAACCGATTGAAGTTTTAAAGGAACTTGTGAATGAAAACATCAATGTCGTAATTGGTGCATATTCAGTAGGGAAAGCACAGAGAATAACACACTTGATTGCCAACCATTTTTCGAAGATGCCACTTTATATTCATCCAGAAATTATTCCTTACCATAAAATTTATTCAAAGCATGGAATAGATTTAGGACAGTGGCAACCTTACCGTAGAGCTGAATTTAAAGAGCAGCAGCAAAGTTTTTTTATTGTTTCTCCATCGCAGTTTATGAGGTTTTCAAGGAATAAAAATGTACTAAAGGTTTTCGCCACAGGATGGAAAAATTCTTATTACGCTTGTGATAAAATTCTTTCAATAAGCGACCATGCCGATTGGAACGATTTATTAATGTTAATTATAAGATCGAAAGCTAAAAAAGTATTTACTGTCCATGGTGACGGTGCAGATTTGATAAACCATTTTAAAGGTTCAGATATTGCTGTTGAGCAGTTGTCGAAATAAAATTTTGTTACATGAAAT
This sequence comes from Bacteroidota bacterium, assembly GCA_031361545.1. Lineage (GTDB taxonomy): Bacteria > Bacteroidota > Bacteroidia > AKYH767-A > 2013-40CM-41-45 > JADKIH01. Next base: position 10,201 of record JANLRG010000039.1, on the reverse strand, counting down.
TAATAATGTAGTTTGGTGATTAGTTACATAGCATTTTAAAATATTAATTTTCTTATTGCATGAAAGTTTTAGACGCGCAACAGATAAAAGCAGCCGATGAGTTCGCAATTAAAAATGAGCCAATAGCATCTATTGATCTGATGGAAAGAGCAGCGCTTGGTTGTTCTGGTTGTTTCCCGCCGATTGGAAGTTGGAATGATTTGGTTGTAATTTGTGGGAATGGAAACAATGGAGCTGACGGCTTAGCGATAGCGAGATTACAGTTAGAGAATTTTGAAAATGTAAGAGTGTTAATTTTAGAAACCTCTGATAAATATGCTGATAATTTTATTATTAATCTTGAACGATGGAAAAATTTAGGGGGAGAAGTTGAGATTATTAAAAATGCAAGTGCAATTGAATTGCATCCAGACGAATTAGTTGTGGATGCAATTTTAGGAAGTGGAATTAATCGGCCAGTTAATGGTTTTTTAGCAGAGTGTATTCAATCTATCAATCTTCAAAAAAATTATGTTATCTCAATTGATTTGCCAAGTGGGTTAGATGCTGTTTCTTTAAACACCGCTTGCGCAATTAAAGCCGATTTAACTTTGACAATAGGAGCACCAAAGCCAATCTTATTTTTTCCGGAGTCAAGTGAATATGTAGGAGAATGGATGCTTGTTGATATTTACTTAGATGATTATTTTTTTAAGAGTGTTGTTAGCGCTCCGATAGTGATGGATTTTATAAACGCAGCGAGTATTTTAAAAGAGCGGAGACCATTTTCACACAAAGGAACTTATGGAAAAGCCTTATTAGTAGTTGGGAGTGAAGGAAAATATGGTGCAGCTATTCTGGCAGCTCGAGCATGTTTAAGGAGTGGAGTTGGACTACTTACTGTTCACTTACCTAGCAACGGAACTCAACTCATTCATCATTCTTTACCCGAAGCCATATTAAGTTCGGACATTTCTAAAACAGAAATTAGTTCTATTAATGACATTGATAAATATGATGTTGTTGGAATAGGGCCAGGGATTGGAATCAGCATTGAAACAACTAAAGCATTGTTAGATTTAATTACAAAGATTACCGTTCCGATTGTTATTGATGCAGATGCACTAAATATTATTAGCGAAAATAAAAGTTGGCTAGAGAAAATTCCGGCCAACAGTATTCTCACGCCGCATCCAAAAGAATATGAACGATTATTTGGGAAGAGTGAAAATAGTTTAGTAAGAATTGAAAATCAAAAGAAGAATTCAATCAAGTATCAAATATATATTATTTGCAAGGGGCATTATTCAACGATTACAACTCCCTCTGGAAAAGTATATTTTAATGTTAGTGGTAATTCTGGTTTAGCAAAAGCGGGTAGTGGAGATGTTCTGACAGGAATTATTGCTTCGCTGCTTGCTCAACATTATACCTCTGAAGAGGCAGCATTATTAGGTGTGTTTATACATGGACATGCAGCAGATTTGTTGAAAGAAACAATGCATGAAAATGGAATATTACCATCAGATGTCATTGAAAAATTACCTTTCGCATTCAAAGACATTTCAAAAGCGAATTATATTGATTAATTACAAAACTTTATTTCATCACAATTATCTATCAATAAATAACATTTAATAAGTAATAATTCCCAATTAACAATTCACAATTGTCAATCCTCAATTGTCAATCCTCATTGTCAATCCTCAATCCTCATTCTATTTTACCTTTTCCCAACCGCACCACGACCGGAGCATTGTCAGTACAATCAATCACTGTCGATGGTTCGAAGTCACTCACTCCACCATCAATCACACAATCGACTTGTGAACCGAATCGTTCATCAATCGTGTCTGGATCTGTAACGTAATCGAAAAATTGATCGTCGTCGTGAACTGAAGTTACCATCAATGGATTTCCGAGCGCTTCTATAATAGCTAGCGCAATAGAATTGTCGGGAACACGAATACCAATAGTTTTTTTATTGGATTTGAAAATTGTCGGAACGTTATTGTTGGCATTAAGAATAAAAGTAAAAGGTCCAGGTAGAGAATTTTTCATCAATCGAAAAATTTCTGTGTTAAAAGGTTTAGTGAATTCAGAAATATTTCTCAAGTCATGACATAAGAAAGAGAAATTTGCTTTTTCAGGTTTGATATTTTTAAAGCGACAAATTCTTTCCATGGCTTTAGCACTATGTATATTTCCAGCCAATGCATAAACCGTATCAGTTGGAATAATAATAATCCCATCGCCTTTTAAAATCTGTACAATCTGTTCGATGTACTTTTCATTAATAGAGTCGCCGTGGAATTTGAGAATCATAAATTTTGAATAATAAATCGGTACTTACTCAACTGAATTTTTTTGCATCCTCCAAAAATTTTGCTAATCCTGAGTCTGTAAGTGGATGTTTCACTAAGTCTAAGATTGCAGAGAGGGGACAAGTTGCGACATCTGCGCCAGCCTCTGCACATCGTACAATGTGTAATGGACTTCTGATCGATGCGGCTAAAACTTGCGTTTTAAAATCATAATTCTGGTAGATATAAACGATCTGTTCTATTAATTCTATTCCATCTTGATTGATGTCATCTAGTCTGCCTAAGAACGGTGAAACATAGGTTGCTCCGGCTTTGGCGGCGAGTAAAGCTTGACCGGCAGAGAAAACCAAAGTGCAGTTGGTTTTAATTCCTTTTGTAGAAAAATATTTTAATGCTTTTATTCCATCTTTAATCATCGGAATTTTTACAACGATTTGTTTATGGAGACTAGCAAGACGTTCACCTTCTTCAACCATTCCTTTGAAATCGGTTGAAATGACTTCCGCACTTACATCACCAGTTACAAGGTTGCAAATGTCAACGTAATGTTTTAGTATATTTTCTTTTCCAACTATTCCTTCTTTTGCCATCAATGATGGATTAGTTGTTACACCATCAAGAACGCCGAGATCTTCCGCTTCTTTAATTTGTGTTAAATTAGCTGTGTCAATAAAGAATTTCATAAAAATATTTTTGTCTGATTTGAATGCGAAGTTAGCATTTACTTTGACAGAAAAATTGAGAGGAAAGTAAGCTGTTGATAAATGAAAAAAATAAAAAAAGATGGGTAAGCTTACTATATCGCACCGCTCAACCACGTATCCTTGCTCCGTTCCCGATCTGGGGAGATTAGCAGGAGCTGGTCGTATAGGACTTACCCGAGGCAAAAATACTAAAATGATTCAATTGTCGAAGAAAAAAGTTCGTTTTCTTGTAAAGTTTTCATAGAAAAACAGCAGCGAGAAAACTTCCATTTACATTGAAATGGATCAGATAAGTTTTGATTACTTTTTGTTAGCCTTATCTTGTTCAAAAGTAAAGAATTAGCTTGTCTCCAAACTTTGGTTGATTTGAGAATATCGTGTACGTTTGCATCAAACAACAATCTATGGAAAACATTCGTTCGCAGAATCAAGCAGCAATAACCTACGGAACATTTTATGGTCTCTCTGGAATTGTTGTCTTTATGATATTTTATTTGTTAGGTACACCAATAAGTTCAAAGGCGCCTCAATACATTGGATATATTTTAATGATCATCTTTATTGTTTTAGGAGTGAAATCTTATCGCGATGCTGACCTAGGAGGTTATATCAGCTATGGAAAGTCATTAGGTACTGGAACGTTGATTGCATTTTTTGGCGGTTTAATTTCGGGTATTTTTACTGTAATCTTTTTTAAGTATATCGCTCCAGATGCTATGAAACAAATCATGGAAGAGGCTCAAAGAAATATGGCGCAACAAGGTTTATCCGAAGAGCAAATGCAAAAAGGTTTAGAGTATGCCAAAAAATTCTCAACTCCATTATGGTTGTTCATGTTTTCAGCACTTGGTTCTGCATTTATGGGATTTATTTTTTCATTAATTATTTCGGTATTTATGAAAAAAGAATCAACTCCTTTTAACTCTACTATTGGTTGATCGTTGTGGATATTTCTCTTATCATACCTCTTTACAATGAAGACGAATCATTGAATGAACTTTACGAATGGATTGTAAAGGTCATGACTGCAAATAATTATTCCTATGAAATTATTTTTGTGGATGATGGCAGTAAAGATCGCTCATGGGAAGTCATTGAAAAAATTTCAGCAGCCAATCATTGCGTAAAAGGTATTCGCTTTCGTAGAAACTATGGAAAGTCTGCCGCCTTAAATGAAGGTTTCATCATTGCCCAAGGTCGTGTAATTATTACAATGGATGCCGACTTACAAGATAGTCCCGATGAAATACCTGGACTTTATGAAATGATTATTAAAGACGGATTTGATTTAGTTTCTGGTTGGAAGAAAAAAAGATACGATCCATTAACGAAGACAATTCCTACGAAATTTTTCAATTGGGCAACCAGAAAAATGTCTGGCATAGATAATTTGCATGACTTCAATTGCGGACTAAAATCTTACAGCAGAGATGTTGTGAAAAGCATTGAAGTTTATGGTGAAATGCATCGGTATATTCCAGTGATTGCAAAATGGGCTGGATTTACTAAAATAGGAGAGAAGGTAGTTGAACATCGAGCAAGAAAATATGGAGTGACAAAATTTGGTCTCGAACGATTCATCAATGGTTTTTTGGATTTGTTGTCGATCACTTTTGTTTCTCGCTTTAGCAAAAAGCCAATGCATTTGTTTGGCATGCTAGGAACAATCATGTTTATGGTTGGGTTATTTTCCGCCTCCTATTTAGGAGTATCAAAACTGTACAGTGTCTATCACAATCTCCCCGCTCGATTAATAACAGCACGACCATCTTTTTATATTTCGTTGTCGTGTATGATTATCGGAACGCTATTATTTTTGGCTGGTTTTCTAGGAGAATTAATAGCAAGAACTTCGTCAGAGCGGAATAAATATTTGGTGGAGAAAAAGTGTAATCTGTAAAACTATCTTTAATCCAATTTAATTTGAAAGTAATCATTGTTGGTCCGGCATTTCCTTTACGTGGCGGCATTGCCGATTTCAATGAAGCACTTGCCAAAGCTTTTATTGAACAAGATATTGATGCAAAAATATATTCTTTCTATTATCAATACCCTCAATTTCTTTTTCCTGGAACATCACAAAAAACAGAAGGAGAAAAAACAGATCTTTCAATTTCGCCAACAATTAGTTCCGTTAATCCATTTTCGTGGAGTATTACTGCGAAAAAAATTATTGCTGAACGCCCGTCTTTAGTTATAATCCGTTACTGGCTTCCATTTATGGCACCAGCTTTAGGAACGATTGCTAAAATTCTCAGACGGAAAAAGATGAAAGTGATTGCCATTACCGATAATATTTTTCCGCATGAAAAACGAATCGGAGATAGATTTCTCACTTCTTATTTTGTAAAAAATTGTGATGCCTTTGTGGCCATGTCAAAATCGGTATTAAATGATTTATCCTTTTTTACAAATTCAATCCACAAGAAATTTTTACCTCATCCTATTTATAATATTTTCGGTTCTGCCGTTAGTAAAGAAGTTGCGAGACAAAAATTAGGGCTAGAAAGTAATGATAAGATTATTCTTTTTTTTGGCTTCATAAGAGCATACAAAGGCTTAGATCTTTTAATTGAAGCAATGAGTCGACCGGAAATTCAGAAGTTAAATATCAAACTTCTAATAGCGGGAGAATTTTATGAAGACTCAAAACCATATTTAGATAAAATTAAATCAATCGATAATGGAGCCAGATTTATTTTACATACTCACTACATTGGTAAAGAGGAAGTGAAAAATTATTTCTGTGCGAGTGATTTAATAGTTCAGCCATACAAACACGCTACTCAAAGTGGAATAACACAAATTGCCTACCATTTTGGCCGACCGATGTTGGTGACTGATGTTGGTGGGCTTTCAGAAATTGTTGCTCATGAAAGAGTAGGATATGTTGTAGAAAAAAAATCAGAAGCTATTGCCAATGCAATTACAGATTTTTATCTTCAACATCGTGAAGGTGAATTTTCAAAAAATGTTTTAATAGACAGTCATAAGTTTTCATGGAAAAATTTTATCAATGGTATTTTACAACTTAATCAAGAAATTGAAAAGCGCTAAGTTTCTAACTTTATTGTTCTTATTCAGTAGTAGTTTTTTATTTTCAGCACCAGTCGCTGGTTTAATTTCGGATCAGAATAAGAAACCTCTCGCTTTTGCAAGTGTTTTTATTGAAGGTACTTCAATAGGTACAACTGCGAATGCCGAAGGTAACTATCGATTAGAATTAACTCCCGGAAAATACCATTTGACTTTTAAATTGATTGGGTACACTGCTCAACTGAGAGATGTCGAAATTAGTAACACAACTATTTTGTTAGACGTTTCTTTATCCATCGAAGCATTTAATTTGAAGGCAGTAGTTATCACAGCCAATGATGAAGATCCAGCGTATGCAATTATCAGAAATGCTCAAAAGAAAAGAGCGTTTTATCGAGATCAACTGAATGTTTATTATTGCGACGCTTATGTGAAATCAACTCAGCGATTAATTGATCATCCAAAAACTTTCTTGGGACAAAAGGTGGATGTTGAGGAAATATTAGATACAGTTACGAAGATGTATTATCTGAGTGAGTCAGTGTCACATTTGTTTTACAAATATCCTTCAGAATTTAAAGAAGAAATGGTAAGTAGCAAAGTAAGTGGTTCTGCAAAAACTTATTCATTTAATCAAGCAACTGATGTATTAATTAATTTGTATGATAATTTAGTTTCTATCGCTGACATTTCACCGCGAGGAATCGTTTCACCTATCAGCGCAAGTGCAATGTTTAGCTATCATTACAAGTTGGAAGGCTCTTTTATGGAGAATGGAAAAATGATTAATAAAATTTCTGTCATTCCTAAACGAATTTATGATCCTGTGTTTACAGGAACAATTTACATTGCAGACGATGATTGGTATATACATAGTGCCGATTTGTTTATTACAAAGAATCAACAGATGGAGTTTTTAGATACTTTCAGATTGAAAGAAACGTTTATGGTTATTGAGAAGGATAAAATTTTACCTTTTAATCATCAGTTGAGTTATAATTTTAATGTCTTCGGTTTTGAAGGCGACGGAATTGTAATAGGTGTTTTCAACAACTATGATTTAGGAGCAATGACGAAAAGTTTACCAGGACATCGACCCAATCTGAAGAAAGGTGAAGTTCTGAAAGTAAATATTGATGCCAATAAAAAAGATTCAACTTATTGGGAACAAGTTAGACCCATGCCATTGACAGTCGATGAAGATTTAGATTATAGAAGACGAGATAGCGCTTTAAAAGTGACCACTTCGAAACCTTATCGGGATTCAATTGATAAGGTCAGTAATAAATTTGGATTGAGTGATTTATTTTCCAGCTATGGTTGGTCCAATTCTTTTAAAGGGAGATATTATTCAATTACTTCGCCAATTTTAAATCTTAGTTTTAATACGGTGGAAGGATGGAATTCTTATTTATCATTCAGCTACGAAAAAAATTATGGCGATGATGATCGCAGAAGTTTTTCAATAGACAATGACATCAGGTATGGTTTTTCCAATACTCATTTCAATGGTAAGTCACGAGTTCACTATAAATTCAATCCATTAAAATTATCTTCGGTGACAATAGAAGGTGGAAGTTATGTTTATCAATTTAACCCAAATGAACCTATTAATCCACTTACGAATTTTATTTATTCAGTTTATGCAGAAAAGAATTTCATGAAATTATATGAAAAACAGTTTCTGTTTTTGGAATATCGAAGTGAACTAGTGAATGGTTTAGAATGGAAATGGAATCTGGAATATGCACAACGCAATCCTTTAGATAATACCTCAAATTATAAACTAAAAGATTTTCCCGGTCGTGAGTACACATCGAATGCAGTTTCATCACTTGAATCGCCTGGACTTTCTTTCCCTGTCAATCAAAGTTTTGTTATCGATTTGGCTTTGAAAATTCGATTTGGGTTGAAGTATATCAGTCGTCCTGAAGCTAAATATACCATGGGTTCGAAGTATCCGACGATTAGATTAGAATATAAAAAAGCAGTGAAATTTTTGAATGCTGATGCAGAGTTTGATTTGTTGAAAGCTCAGGTTGAAGATGCGATGAAAGTCGGTTTACTTGGAACGTTGAAGTACCAGGTTTCATATAGTAAATTTTTAAAATCGGATCATTTATTATTCACAGACTTCATTCATTTTAATGGAAACAAAACGTTTATATCTGCCTTTCGAATGAATGATTTTCGAAATCTGCCTTACTATGATTTTAGTTCCAAAGAATGGGCATTTGAAGCGCACGCAGAACAAAATTTCGGTGGATTTTTCCTCAACAAATTACCCTTGATTCGGAAATTGAAACTCAAAGAAGTAGTTGGATTTCATTATTTGAAGACTCCACTTGTATCAAATTACGTTGAGATAAGTGCAGGAGTTGAAAAACTGAATTCTTTTAGGTTGGAAGCCTTCACATCCTTTCTCAATGGCCAAAGGGCTACCATTGGATTCATGCTAGGTATAACAAAGCGGTTTAATAAGTTTTAATAGTCGATAACTTCTGTTTAAAATCTACTTCAGCGATTCATTTGAATACAAAGTAAATTTATATTTACAACGAATTTATAGCAAGGAAAAGCACTTGACTTTCTTGAGCTCATTAAAAAAAAGATAAATAAGTATTTGTAAAATTAAAGATGGCAAAAATCACCAAAGTAACAGTCGAAGAATTCAAGCAGGCAAAAATTAAAAAGCCAATTGAATACATGAAAAAATCTTTCAGGAAAAATAAGAAAGAGTATTTTAAATTTTTGAGAGGTTTGGAAAGAAGAAAAATTGTCGGCTTAAACGGCTTAACTACGGAATTAAACAACAAGGCGTTTAAGAGGATCGATTGCTTAGACTGTGCAAATTGTTGTAAAACTATGTCTCCAACTTATACGAAGGCCGACGTAAAAAGAATTTCAAAGCATTTGGGAATGAGTTTTCAGCAATATTATGATAAGTATTTGGAGTTGGATAAGACAGGAGATTACATGAACAAAAGTGTTCCTTGTCAGTTTTTACGTAAAGACAACAAGTGTTCAATTTACTCTGTACGACCACGAGATTGCAGCGGCTTTCCTCATACTCAACTCAAAAATTTTAAATTATACATTCCAGAGACTCACAAACAGAATATTGAATATTGCCCTATAACACTAAATATTGTAGAGAATATGTACAATATTATTGTGAAAGAGGGCAAGAAAAAGCTAAGTGCGAAAGATGCATAAATCATAGTTGACTTTATTATTTTGTTAAGTTTAATTTTTGAATAGAAGGATTAACTTTATTACTATGAAAAAGACTCTAATTACATTCACACTTTTTATAGCAACTATTGGCTTGTATGCTCAAGTAAAAAGAAGCCTTGAAAGCGACAAGGTGAAGGCAGGTTTTGGTTTGACAGTAGTACAAACACAAGCAGAATTTCCAGGCGGGCCCGACAGTTTACAAAGTTTTTTATCTCGTAATTTAATCTATCCGGATGGCGCGAGATTGAATAAAGTCGCTGGCCGTGTTTATATTAGTTTTAATGTCACCGTTGAGGGAATGATAAAAGATGCCAACGTAATTAGTGGCGTCAATCCTGATTTAGATAATGAAGCTTTACGGGTAGTGAAATTAATGCCCAATTGGAAACCAGGAACTGCCGCTGGAAGTCCAGTAAAAGTGCAATATATTTTACCAATCGATTTTATTATTCCAAGCTTACCAACGAATTGAAAAAGTTGATTATAGATAAAGTTCAATGACAGCCTTTAACAACTCTTTAGCTTGATGAATTGTACTGATTTGATAATTGTCTAAATACTCCTCTTTTATTATTCCATTTACTCTTTCAGCTATATCATTTTCCCGAGGATCTCCATTTTCTGTCATGCTAATTTGTATTGCATTTTCTTTTAATAATTAAATGTACGACTGACTACAATACTGAATGCCTCTATCGCTATGATGTAATAGATTTAATGGCCGCTCTGCTCCAAAGGATGATATGACCATTTCAAATGCACGAACTGTTTCTATGGCTTCCATTGTATCGGCTACTTGGTATCCAACAATTTTATGAGAGTAAGCATCTGTAATAAAACTGATGTAAACAAGATTTTCATTTAACTTCCAATAGGTAATATCACTTACCCATAATTGATTAATACCAGTAGGAACAAAAC
>JANLRG010000912.1:0-1673 GCA_031361545.1 Bacteroidota bacterium | reverse complement strand
CTATGTATCTCCTCGCGCTTGGTTTGACGGTCGGCACGGCGGACGTTGTGAGCAGCCGTTTGGTCAAAAACGCGGTGGCGCGTTTGCGGCCTTGCAACGACGAAAATATTAAACCGAAAGTTAAATTATTGGTGCGTTGCGGTGTCGGTTACAGTTTCACATCGAGCCATGCGACGAATCATTTTGCGGCAGCAATTTTTATTATATTGACATTTGCTAAACGACGTAAATGGTTGATATACACCTTGTTATTTTGGGCGGCGAGTATTTCATTTGGTCAAGTTTACGTCGGTGTTCACTACCCTTTGGACATTTTTTGCGGGGCGATTTTAGGTTGTGGCGTCGGTTATTTGGGCGCATTTGTTTTGAAAAAATATAAGCTGGTTGCGCTTGAATTTGCTTAAAATAAAAACGGCTTGCTCCTTGTCAAGATGTTGTTTATGCTTGGGGCGTATTCAAAATTGAGGGTTCTAATATTGTAATTGAAAAATGGATGTCAGCTCCCAATAAGTATTTTTCAAATACAGTTAGTGGTTACATTATTAATAATACAACATTTTGTATAAACGGTTGGCGTACAAAAGGCTGTGACACATTTCGTTTTCGCGCTTTGCCTGTAAAGCCTGATAGTACCAATCAGTTCATTAAGTAATTATGTCCTCCTCAGTATCTCGCCGCTTTTTGCTTGCTTTCAAGCGAAAAGCGGCCTTTTTATGTTTTAAAATCCCGATGCGTAGGATTTAAAAAGATAAAAAAGGATTTTAGACATCGAAAAAGGTGTTTATACTGAGGGGTCGCTTACGCGCGTCTGGAGACGCAAAATATAGTATGTATGGGAATGAAATTCCTCACAAGCCGCGCACGGGCTTGGGCATAGTGAGTTGATTTACAAGGAGTTAGCAAGATATGTGACGAGCGGGGCAAACGGTAAATTACGCCATTTACAGCCCGTACGAAGAATATAAAAAAGAACATCTAAAATAAGACGTAAATTAAGCGCACGTTTGCGTTTTAAGTCAAATTTTTCCGATATTGCAGCCCGAAGCTGTTGCCAAATTCAGTGAGTATATTAAAGGCGAGGTTTTAGCAGATTCACTTGTTTTGGCTGATGTTTTAACTATTGATGAAACGGAGCTAAATGATGAAGTTGCTTTGGGTATTGAGGTGCGTTTGAATTGAGGATAAAAAAAACCTTCAGTATTGCGTTTCTGATAGGCTCAGACAAGGGGGCTTCCCTATATTTGTTCAAATTTTGGATATAAAAATCAATAATCAATAATGAAAGGCAAAAAACAACTGCTTGTAGGCTTGGTTTTCGGCATCTTGATTGGCTGGGTATTCGGATATCTCCGCTTGCCATATATAGAAAAGAACACCTCGTTTCTACTGGGTTTTATAGCATCTTTGATATTTATTTCGCTTCTGTTCCTATTATTGACTGTATGGAACAAGCGTTTTTTGCATGGGCTGCTTTCTAACAAAGAGGGGGCAAGAGATGTCCAAAGCACACCTAAGACTATCTTGATTTGGATGGTGTTGACGGGCGTTATAGTGCTGGGAAGCATCGTGAGTAGCTTAATCATCTATCGCCAAAACAAGTCTTTCAAACTTCAAATTCAAAGTCATGATAGTGAGATGCAGAAAATGAAGGCATTGGTAGAGTTGGTACAGAA
>JANLRG010000818.1:0-1134 GCA_031361545.1 Bacteroidota bacterium | reverse complement strand
GGCGACCGTGAGAAAACGGAGGCTGTTTTCAACAGTGCTGATGTGGTAGTGAAAGAACAGATTTATATTCCACGCATCCACGTAGCATCTATAGAAACCTGCGGTTGTGTGGCCTCATTTGACTCGATTGAGGGCAAATTGACGATGTACATGACGACACAAGCACCGCACGCTATTCGGACGGTTATTGCTTTGGTGGCAGGTCACGTTGGTTTGTCGGAAGAAAAAATACGGGTTATTTCGCCTGATATTGGAGGTGGTTTTGGCGGCAAAGTGCCTGTTTATCCAGGTTACGTGATTGCTATTGCAGCATCTGTTTTAATAGGTAAACCTATAAAGTGGATTGAAGACCGTATGGAAAACCTTGCGGCAGACTCATTCGCTCGAGATTATCACATGACTTGCGAATTGGCTGCTACAAAAGACGGTAAAATTCAAGGCTTGCGCATTAAAACACTCGCCGATCATGGCTATACAGATGCCGCGGCTAATCCATCGAAATTCCCTGCGGGCATGTTCGCTATCTGTACAGGTTCTTATGATTATGCTACGGCTTTCACTGAAATGGATGCCGTTTACACCAATAAACCGCCAGGCGGTGTGGCATATCGCTGCTCGTTCCGCGTAACTGAAGCGGTTCATGCCATTGAGCGCATGGTTGACCGTTTGGCATTAGAAATCGGTAAAGATTCTGCTCAAATACGGATGGAAAATTTCATTCAGAAAGACCAGTTTCCCTACCATTCTCCATTGGGTTGGGAATATGATAGCGGCAACTATCCCGATTGTCTTCAAAAAGCGATGGATATTGTTGACTACCCGGCTTTGCGTTTAGAGCAAATTGAAAAACGTAAAAAAGGAGAATTAATGGGTATCGGTATTTGTAGTTTTACGGAGGTCGTGGGTGCAGGACCTTCTAAGGATTTTGATATTTTGGGTATTAAAATGTTTGATTCATGCGAAATCCGAGTACATCCAACAGGCAAAGCCATTGCTCGATTGGGTACAAAATCGCAAGGACAAGGGCATGAAACCACTTACGCTCAAATCATCGCGCAAGAGTTGGGCATCCCTGCCGAGCATATTCAAATCGAAGAAGGCGATACCGACACCGCGCCTTATGGTTTGGGTACG
>JANLRG010000796.1:0-1295 GCA_031361545.1 Bacteroidota bacterium | reverse complement strand
TTTTTTAAATAATTGATAAAACATTGACATTGTAACAAATATGAAAATTTATCGCCTTTTTATTAAAAAATTTGTTATTGCGAGGTACGAAGCAACCAAGAGGTAAAAAAATAATTTATCTTCGTCTCTCTATTTCTTCTTTTGAAGAATTAAAATCCTCTACCATTTCATTATCAAATCAATTATCAAAATCCATTTATGAAAAAAATTCAAAAACCCAATTCAGGTGAATACCTCGCTTTTTATGATACTTACATCAATTTATCGCCCGATGACGATAAACCATTGAAGCATTTGAAAAAAAACATGAAATCTACAATAGCCTTTTTCAAATCGCTTCCAAAAGATAAACTCACTTATCGCTACGCCTTAGGCAAGTGGACTATTAAAGAAGTGTTGGTGCATTTGATGGATGCCGAACGCATTTTCGCTTATCGCGCTCTACGCTTTTCAAGGAATGACGCGACGGAATTGGCGGGTTTTGACGAAAATACCTATGCGCCATTTTCAGGTGCGAATGAACGCAGTATAAAAGATATTTTGAAAGAATATACATTGCTCCGAAAATCAACCATTGGTTTTTTTGCAGGGTTGAATAAAGAAGCATACCAACGAACGGGCACTGCTAATGGTGGAAAAATGATTGTGAGTGCTTTCCCTCATATCCTCGTTGGGCATGAGCAGCACCATTTGAATTTGATTTGTGAGAGGTATTTGTAGTTTGGAAGTTTGATTAATACCTTTCCAAAAGTTGTTAACTTTGTTAACTTATGGAAAGGATTATTTAATATTTAATCTATCAATCGCCCTACCATAATGCCAGTTTGCCCTTTATTGCGAGCTAAATAATCGGCTAAAGGCACATCGGTCATTACTACTTGGTGGAATTGCGAAGATGCGTGCATCATATATATGCGTCCGTTTTGCCTGATAGCGATACCTACGTGCGCCATGTCCATGCCTTCAAGGCGGTTAGTGATAGCTATAATGTCGCCGTTTTTGATATTGGATTCTATATCAGCCACTTTGTCTTTAGGGATATAAAATTTCTCCCTGTTGGTGATGTCATTTTCAACAGCAACCATCTTATTGTAAGTGGTCGGGTCAGCCATATTGCCATAGAACGTATCTTTTTTATAGCTCATATAAAAGATTGTTTTATTCAAAATCTCGCCGCCTATTTCCTTCGTAATATTTTTTAAAATGCCTCGTTTTTCATTTTCAAAAAGCCAATCTGAAAAGTAATGCAACCGAGCGGCATAGTCAATCTCAGCGTTTCGATAGCGCAACTTTGC
>JANLRG010000925.1:0-1104 GCA_031361545.1 Bacteroidota bacterium | reverse complement strand
TCAAGGTGGTACATCGCCTTACACTTTCGCTTGGAGCAATGGTAGTACACAGCAAAATTTGAGTAATATCGCAGCAGGCACTTATACAGTCACTGCAACAGATGCTAACAGCTGCACGGTGATTTATAGTTCAATTCCTGTGATTGAGCCAACAGCAGTAATCGCTGTAACCCCCTCAGTAACAAATGCTTCTTGTGGTCAATTGAATGGTGGTATCAATATCACGCCTTCGGGTGGAACGGCTCCTTACTCTTTCAAATGGACAGGACCGAATGGCTATACTTCAACTTCTCAAAATATAGCTAATTTGGCTGCCGGCAGTTATACAGTTGAAATTATAGATGCATCAGCTTGTAAATTTACTTCAAATGCTATCACGGTTTCTTCAACTAATGCAACGTTTAGTCTTACAAATGTTGTCACCAATGTTTTATGCAACGGCAGCAATAATGGCAGCATTGTTTTAACTGTAACAGGCGGAAATGGTAATTTTGCTTACGCTTGGACAGGTCTAAACAGTTTTACAGCAACAACTAAAAACATTTCTAATATAAAAGCAGGTGCTTACAATGTAGATGTGACTGAAAATGGTACAGGTTGTAAAGTGGTGGCATCAGCTATTAACGTTACAGAACCGACAGCTTTAACAATCAGTCAGCCCCAGAAAACGGATGTAAAATGTAAAGGTGGTGCAACAGGTACTGCTTCAATTAGCGCATCAGGAGGCACCGGTAGTTACACATATTCTTGGACGGGCCCTAACGGTTTTACTGCTTCAAATACATCTGCTATCAGCACATTAATTGCAGGCACATACAGCGTAGTGGTAAAAGATGTTAATAATTGTTCAGCTACAACCTCCGTTACGATTGGCGAGCCTTCAACAGGCGTTGCTATCGGCACCCCCTCAGTAACAAACGTGTTGTGCAAAGGTAGCTCTACGGGTTCAATCGTCATTTCAGTTCAAGGTGGTACATCGCCTTACACTTTCGCTTGGAGCAATGGTAGTACACAGCAAAATTTGAGTAATATCGCAGCAGGCACTTATACAGTCACTGCAACAGATGCTAACAGCTGCACGGTGATTTATAGTTCAATTCCTGT
>JANLRG010000919.1:0-6538 GCA_031361545.1 Bacteroidota bacterium | reverse complement strand
CAAAAAGATTACCCTTACATTATAGAATAATAATTCATATTAATTTACCGTATAAATTTATCGATGGATTTATACTTACTCTGATTAAAAAATAAAAATACCCTAATGGCCGAGATTGTTAGAATGCCCAAGATGAGTGATACGATGACTGAAGGAGTTGTCGCGAAATGGCATAAAAAAGTTGGTGATAATATTAAATCGGGCGAATTGGTTGCGGAAATTGAAACCGATAAAGCGACAATGGAATTTGAATCCTATCAGGAAGGAATTTTATTATACAGAGGAGTAGAAGAAGGTAAATCCGCACCAGTGAATGGGATTCTTGCCATTTTAGGAAAAGCAGGTGAAGATTATAAGGCATTACTAGAAGCAGAAAGCAAAGTAGAAGCTGCACCGGTGAAAGAAGAAGTTCCAGCAAAAAAAGAAGAGGCATCAGTAGAAAAACCTGATATAGTTTCTTCGGAAGTAGCAGCTGCACCAGCAGACCCGATAAAAAAAGAAGAAGCTCCAGCTCAGAAGATGCCCACTACAACATCTGCTTCAGATGATCGAATGAAAGCATCGCCATTGGCACGTCGTTTAGCGAATGAAAAAGGAGTTGATTTATCGAAAGTGATGGGGTCGGGAGATAGTGGAAGAATCGTAAAGCGTGACATCGATTGGTTTAAGCCAGGCATGTCAGTTCAGAGTGCGTCTGGATTTTCGCCTGCACAAACAGAAGAAAAATATGAAGAGGTTCCAGTTACGCAGATGCGCAAGACCATTGCAAAGCGTTTGGCCGAAAGTAAGTTTACGGCACCGCATTTTTATCTGACAGTAGAAATTGATATGGACAATGCCATTTCGGCAAGAGAGAGTGTGAATGCAGTGACGGGAGCAAAAATTTCTTACAATGATTTTGTAATTAAATCTGTTGCGGCTTCACTGCGCCAGCATCCTAAAATTAATTCATCATGGCTGGGCGATAAAATCAGAATCAATCATCACGTTCACATTGGCGTGGCTGTAGCGGTAGAAGATGGATTGTTAGTTCCGGTGGTTCGATTTGCAGATTCAAAAACGTTGAGAGAAATCAATGCTGAAGTGAAGTCATTAGCACAGCGCGCCAAGGATAAAAAATTACAGCCAGCAGATTGGGAGGGAAATACTTTTACCATTTCCAATTTAGGAATGTATGGGATAGACGAGTTCACCGCAATTATTAATACGCCCGATGCTTGTATCTTAGCAATAGGAGGAATACATCAAAAGCCAGTTGTGAAAAACGGACAAGTAGTAGTGGGCAATGTGATGAAAGTGACTTTAAGTTGTGATCACAGAGTGGTCGATGGTGTAGCAGGTTCAGAATTTCTGCGCACCTTCAAAGGCCTAATGGAAAACCCAGTGATTTTGTTGGGGCAAGCAGCTATTTGAGAGGGAGTGGTGGTTGAGGAAAGTCAATTTATTGAAATAACTTTATAGTATAAAAAATTATAGACTGGCGATCTTAAAAGTGTCGCCAGTTTTTTTATGGGAATTCTTTAACGCCGACTCAGAAAATCAAAAATATTATTTAGCAGGGAGATTTCGATGGAATTTTATTTTTAGTTGGAACAGAATACAAAAAAAGCCACCCTGTTTAAAGAGTGGCTTTTTTACAAAAACATTTTTCTACTTGACTTACCTGATAATAATCTTCGAAGTAGAACTTTGTGTTCCAGTTGTGATTTTGAGGAAATAAATTCCGCTGACTAAGTTTGAAACGTCGTAGGTTCTTTGGGCATTCACAGCATTTGTTACTATGTCGGTTATTAAGATCTGCCCTTGGATATCTACGATGGAAATGTTCGCATCTGAACTATTACCAATCATTACGTTCAATTTATCTTGAGCGGGATTTGGATAAATTTTTATTCCTGCTGCAATTTGTCCTTCAGTCAACCCATTAATAATCGTAATATTTAATGTGTCTGAATTGATACAAGTGTTTGTGTCGCTCACCGCTACAATGATAGTACCTGATGAATAAACGGTAATCATTTGTGTTGTTGCATTGGTATTCCACAGGTATTGTACAAAGCCAGCTCCCGCATCTAATATGATCGAATCAGTAACAGATGCATCCGGCCCTAAATTCACAATCGGAAGTGGATGAACCGTAGCAAGCACTGCCGCTCTCGGTTGTGTATTACAAACGTTCCCGGATTGTGCATAGAAGGTTGTAGTTGCCCCTAAATTCGAAATTGAATAGCTATCACCAACGAAAAGCAAATTACCTCCAACGGGTGCATCGTACCAGTTAGTTGTATCGGAACCCGATGCATTTAAAATAACTGATCCAGGTCCGCATCGAGCGGTACCAATTCCAACTGGTGAAGCAGGAGCGACAAAAATATTTTGTGTACTCGTAATCGTATCATTCAATGTATTCTGATCACTCGTATACGATGTAAATGCTTTAATCGTGTACGTTCCACCAGCAGAAGTATTCAGCGTTCCCATCATCAAGATAACTGAATCTCCCGGATTCAAAGGTCCTGCAATCGATTGGTTGAAAGTGGTTGATGCACTTCCTGTAATTTCTGCAGTCACAGGAATTGTTGAAGCAGTTGTTGAACCTAAATTTTTAACAACTACAATTACATCCGTTGAAGCATTTGCACATGCATTATTCAAAGGCGAAGAAATAGCAGTCACTCCTGCATCAATTGGAACTGTAACTATCAAACAAATTTCATCTGTTGATGTACAACCAAATCCATTCGTTACAGTTACTGAATAACATCCTGAAGTGTTGGCGGTAATCGTTTGTGTTGTCGCTCCTGTTGACCAAACATAACTGTTGAAACCTGCACCGCCATCAAAAGAAATCGATTGTCCTGCTAGGATTGATGTGTCATTGCCTAAAAAGATTGTTGGATTCGGATTGATGATCGCTTGTACTGCAGCTCTTGGTCCTTCACAGAATTTATAAGCTGCAACATAATACGTCGTGGTCGCGTTGATTGACGGAGTAGTGAAAGTTGAACCTGACGTAAGGTAATTTCCACCTGATGAGGCGTCAAACCAAATTAAAGAATCCGGAGAAGTTGCAGATAAAGTAACTGATCCAGCATTGCAACGATTATCACTAGTAGCAATTGGCGCTGCTGGTGGCAATCTTAATGCATAATTTGCTTTCAATGTATCATTTGCATGCACATCGTCCACTCCCAATGAAGTATAACTTACAATTGAAAGGGTTCCTGTGGCTGCTAAATTTACCGTACTTGAATAGGTAATTGTATCAGAACTTCCAGGCTGAAGAGCTACAGTAATTGTCTTTGTAAGAGTTGCAGATGCAATTCCTGATAAGATTGTCGTTACGTCAAAATTATTTTCAGGCAATGCACCCGTGTTGGAAACAACGACTGTGATGGATGCTGTTGCATCGCCACAACTGCTATCAACCGGACTTAAGATTGCTTGCACACCAACGTTTCTTTGAGCAGATGAATATTCATCGGCACCGATATCGGGTGCATTTAAATTTCTTACTTGATCATCGATGTCATCATCTACATTCAGTAATTTCTTTCCTAAATCTTCCATCGCTATTGAAGTAGCATGTAAATCTGTTGGTGTTACGAAATTCGGATTCACCTGAACAGAATTAGAATCTTTCATCGAAGCTGTTTGCCAATTTGCTAAGGTAGGAGTAATTGTTCCATTGTAATCTCCAACGTTGGCACCTGTCACAAATAAATTATTGTTATTTGAAATTGCAATGCCATGAATTGCTGAATCAGAAACTACATAAGCATAACCACCGCCTGTATTGTTTAGAATGTTGTTACGAACATTTTTCCCCACTCCAGAACCTCTCATAAATAATGCAGAGTAAGTACCATTTGTTCCTCTCATTACAATAGTGTTGTGCACTAAATCTTGGTAATCACCATTGATCATAGATACTCCTGCTGAATCTGTACATAGAATAAAATTATTAGCAACTAATCCATGAATGCCAGCTAATCCAGTACAATCGACCAAATAAATACCTGTTCCCGGCGTGCTGGTCATTTTGTTTTTTGTGATTTTGTGATTTCTTTGGCTACGGTCAAGATAAATTCCAGCATAGGCAATGTTTACTGAAGTTGTTGTGATTTCATTTTTGCTGATGATAGCAGCTCCTAGGTTACTAGCTTGAATCGCTTTTGAATATTGATTTTCAAAAATATTATTAGCAATAACAATGTCTAACTCTAATTGAAGAGTATTTATTCCATTCATGTAAACTCCAATCGACCCATTGATGAAATGGTTATTTGTAATTGTGTTTGAACTATCATTAGTTGGTATTGTTCCTGATGAATAAATGATTGCTGATAATGAATTATTCGTGGCATTTGTAGAACTCATCAACTTGCAATTTGTTACGCTATTGTGAGTTGCATTATTTGTAAATTCTAAAACACGTCCATAAGGTTCAATTCCTGATCTCTGAAGTGTAAGTTTGTTGAATGTAATATAATCTGCACCATTTAAATTAATCAGATAATTAGTGGCAGTCAATGCAGGAGCCGACGGATAAGTCAATACCACTGAAGAACTGTCGCCATTCTCTGATTGGAACGTAATTGTGTTTACAGAATCAGCTCCTATAATTTCGTTGATCACACTCTGAAGTGTATCTGTTCCCGAGCGAATATTGAAAACAACTGGTCCGCAAATTCCATTGGTGCCAAGTGCATTTACAGCTGCATTAAAATTAGCAAAATCGGGAGAAGCACCACCAATAGTATAAGTTCCTTTCATGAATGAACTCACCGTAGTGGAGGAAGTGTCATTTGAAGGATCGGCATCGCCCTGCCCGTTTGGAAAAATTGTATGAGCAACAATATTGTAAGAGCCATAACTGAAAGAATAAAGTCCTATGACGACAGAATCATTTTCCCCAGGAAATAATAATCCATTGTAGTTGTATGGACTTTGCGCTACTCCGTTGACTGTCCAGTTTACTAAGGCGGAGGTAATTCCCGTAGCCCCATAATTGTGAACTACAACTTTGATAGATTGAAGGCCTGCACATGTTGGGCTAGTTGGACTGACAAAAGCAGAAATACCTGCATCTGTTTGAGCCTTAACCGCGGTGAAGCCAACGATTAGAGCCATCGTTAGCATGCACCGTAAAAAGGATTTAGTAGTTGTTTTTTTTCTCATTTTTTTTGGGTTTATTGGGAAGATTAATTTATTCGAATTACATATATACAAAGGACGCAAAAAGCTATAACGTTTAATTGAAGGCTAATGCTTTTTTTTCAATGTGTGAATGTTGAAAAGGTTAGAGAAAATTGGTAATGGAATAATGCAATAACGGCAGAAATTATTTTTAAGGAGTTACATCATTTGCATTTTTGTTTACATCTTTTTTATCTTGCTCTTCAGTATTTTCATCCAAATTATTTTTTGATAGTTCCGAGTTTTTATTTTCTACGTATTCATAGTGGATAAAGTACTGCTGGCTACCTGTAGATGTAATTTTATTTCCATCTATGTCTTCTTCCAACTCCACTAAGATTTCACCCGCTTCTTCATCGATGAGCCACTGAGGTTTTGGTTTTATCGGACCTTCGGCTCGATAATAGAAAGCGCAAAGTATTCCTGCTAATGAACCAAAGAGGTGTCCTTCCCAGGAGATGTATTGGTTTACTGGCAATATTCCCCACACTAAACTGCCATATAAAAAAGTGACTAATAATGAAACAGCCAACAAGCGAGTATCTTTTCTAAAAATACCACTGAAAAATAGAAAGAAAACAAATCCATAAATTAATCCGCTTGCTCCAATATGATATTCTTCTCTGGCAAATAGCCAGACCCAACTTCCACTCATTAGCCAAACTAAAATAAAAACTTTGTAAGCTAACTCCTTGTAAAAATAAATCATCCCAGTACCAACTAGCAAAAGCGGTGCAGTGTTCGACAACAAATGATCTATGTCGGCATGAATTAATGGTGCAGTGAGAATACCGAGTAATCCTTCTACTGAATGTGGATGAATTCCCAATTTTATCATTCGAACTCCGCTCATTTCAGCACCGATTTCAATCACCCATAAAATGATTGTAAACAAAATAGGCAAGGCGGCAGCATTGATTAATTCGTTCTTTCTAATTTTGTTTTTTTCTCTTGTAAGTTTTCTTGTATTTTCCATCGTAATTTACAAACTATCTTCAATGCGAAATAATTTTTCTAATTTCTTGCTTTTATTCAACACTGTGATCCATTCTAATTATTAGTTTCGCACTCTGTTATGCACAATGATTTTTTCCATACTAAAATTGAATTTTTAAAAGGCGTAGGTCCTCAAAGAGCGGAAATACTCAAAAAGGAACTTGGCATTTTTACTCAGGGAGATCTCTTACATCACTTTCCTTTTCGTTATGTCGATCGTACCAAGTTTTATACCGTCAAAGAAGCGAATGCCAATTTGCCGTACATCCAATTGAAAGGTGTGATTCGTTCTGTTGTTGTCAAAGGTGATAAGCGAAGGAAACATCTCTCAGGTCGTTTTGAA
>JANLRG010000908.1:0-1223 GCA_031361545.1 Bacteroidota bacterium | reverse complement strand
AAAAACTAAAAGTGAAAAGTGAAAAGTTGAAAATACTGATGTACAAGTTCCTTTTACATTTAAAATTTTACATTTTATATTTTGCGGTTCTTTTCACTTTTCGTTTTTCACTTTTCACTCAACTGTCTGAACAGCAATATTTGGTGTTGAGAAATCACTTTCTCTCCTGCTTTCAAACCCGATGAAATATACGCCCTATCCCTTACCATTTTCAATATCGAGACCTCACGAATACTCATATCACATTCTCCATTGTACGCCACTACGTAGGTACGCCCATTTTCGCTCACCAATGCACGGGCAGGGATGCTGACTGCTTTGATGCCTTCTTTATTTTCAATCATCACATTCGTAAACATTTCAGGTTTGAGCATTAAACCGGGATTGGGGAGGCTGATACGGGCTTTCATAACCTTCGCTTGAGGGTCGAGTATGGCACTGATTTTATCAATTTTTCCTACAAAAACCTTATCGGGATAAGCCAAAGTGGTCACTTTAGCATTATAACCGACCTTCACTTTTGAAATATCCGTTTCATACACATTCGCCCAGACCCATACATCGTCGAAGTCGCCGACAGTAAAAAGATTGTCTGTATTGTCAGGCCGCACGAACATGCCTGGGTTGATTTTTTTCTCTAAAACATAGCCACTGCGCGGTGCCGAAATAATAGACGTACCACCTGCTGATGTCTGCCCATTGCCGGTGATACTGATTTGTTCACTGATCTTTGAAGATGATTTTTGAGCCATTTCGAGGTTTTGTTGTGCTTCAGTCACTTCTCGTTCGCTGCCAAGGCCATTTTTAAAGAGGGTTTCAGCTTTCTGCAAGGTTCTTTGCGCCATAGAAATACTCGTTTTTGAACTGTTTAAATCTGCATAACTGCCTGCTACATCGGCACTTTTTATGACTGCTAAAGTCTGACCTTTTGATACTCGGTCGCCCACTGACACCTTCACTTCCAAGACCTGTCCGCTGGCGAAAGGAAACACTTTCACAACTTTGTTTTCATCAAAACTCACTTCGCCCGATAGCTTCAACTCATCGGTAATATCTGTTAGTTGCGCCGAGTCAATCTTCACCATGCGGCTCATGGTGTCGCTGAGGCATATTTTTTCATCCTTTTTTTCGACAACTACTGAGGGGGTCGATTTTTGACAGGATGAGAGAATCATGATAATTGAAAAAGCCGTTGATAAAGCCGCTATGTTGAGATTTTTGAT
>JANLRG010000883.1:0-2482 GCA_031361545.1 Bacteroidota bacterium | reverse complement strand
TGTAGGCTTGCCATCAGAACCCATCCATATGCCTGCTTTCAATATTGTTTTTGCACGTAAATGTGTGGCAGGATCCTTAATTGGCGGCCTTCCTGAAACACAGGAAATGCTTGACTATTGTGCAGAACATAATATAACATCCGATGTGGAAGTAATACCCATTCAGCAAATACAGCAAGCCTATCAAAGAATGCTGAAAAGTGATGTAAAATACCGCTTTGTGATTGACATGGCTTCTCTTTAAGTGTGGAGGTGTTTTGTATTTTTTTTGTTATGGGTTTTCGTACAAATAATGCATCAATTACAAAACTGTTTTAACGAAACCACAACTGGTAATATACTTTAAATTTTAAGGTCTCAATTTTAAAATTGAGACCTTTTTTATAAATCTTTAAAATAAGTATCGCAATCGGGTAGACTTAGTGATATCTTATTGAGTCAAATTATTTATAGTGTCGGTTTAAAATATATTGTGGCATTTTATTCGAGGGCTTTCACAGCAGCGTTAGAACCTTACATATTTTTCTATTGTTCCGTCAGCGGGAATGTAGCCTCTGTAAACTGTTAGCGTATCTTTTACAATTTCAAAAAAGAGTCTGTCATATTTATCCTCTTTCAAAATAAGGTAATCCATAAGCCGGCCTGTTACCTGGGAGGTATCCTTGCCTACACTATATCTTCCGCTATCGCTGTAAGCATAAACAGGTGAGGTTGATTTAACCGAATATACATACATCGAATCTGTAAATTTCCAGGTATTGCCGTTTCCCGGTTCAAAATATGGATTGCAGTTGGGTGTTTGACAACCATATAAAATTCTCAATTCCCAATATCCATTAATAGCAGCAGAATCTGCAACAACATATCCGGAACTGATAAATTTATTCTTTTGTGGGGAGGTGCTATTTTTTTTACAACTGACAAAAAGAAAAACAGCACAGATTAAATAAAACGAAAGAACGATGCATTTCATAAAAAACTTTATTTGAAACACTGACAGTTAAAGTTTATAAAGGGTTGCATAGAAAATTTTAACTGATGTTTATTGATCAAGCCCCAATTGCATAACGCCCCATGTTATCGGCTGCTTTGGTTCACTCGCAATAAGCTAAGTATCCTTTTTTAACACTTGGTGAAAACCATTGCATAGCAATTGAAAGTTTCACTCCATACCACTCTGTCACTTCAATAATTATGCTTTTAGCACAGTTACGATAAGTCTTGCTACTTTGATAATCATCTCCCTCTGTTTCTGTCACAAATTCATATCCTAATTTATCAAAAACTTCATTAGAATATTTGTAGTCTTTAATTAATGGGTCACTCCAAAAGATAACTCTATAATCATTGTCAAATTTGGTTTCCACATTAATTCCAATTGGTTTATTCCCTGCCATAATGAATTTCTCAAAATACGTTATTGACCTTTTGTCCTCAAGATTTGTTTTCTTTGTTTGAGTAAATCCAACGAAGAAATACAAAGAGAAAATAAGAGTTGAAAAAAGTCTTTTCATGTTTAAATTTTAAATAATTCTATGCAGCTACAATATATCTGTACTGCAAGTAATCAATCCAAAGTTTGAAGTCATTGTTAGGGCAATATACGTTACACGATCCTAAGAACTCTTCATACGTTATAGCTAAAAAATGGTTGTTATTTTTTTGAAGAAGTTCGTTGTAATTTTTACATGTTTCAATAAAGTGAGAGTTGCCTTTCGGAAAAAGTATTACAGAAGTAAAATACTTAAACTCGTCTTTATGACTGAGAAGAATGCTTTCTCCTAAGATATGATTTCTCCAAATTTGACGATACTTATCTGTTAGTAATATCGTTGTTGAGTTAGATTTATAAATGCCACAGTTATTTGTCACAGTGAAGTAAGAAGAACTTTGATCACAAATGTCATTTGCTTCTTTAGAGTTTTCTTTCAATGGATATTCTTTCTCTGTATATTTCACCTCAACACCTATAATTCCTCTCTCCCCGTTATGATTGGTATATTCAATATAAACGTCGAAAGAAGTTCTATCGTTTAAATACTTGTTGCTTGGAGAAGGAGCATATTCAATTTTGATTACATCAACTGATTTAATTTCGTTTTCTAAATAATCATTCAAAACATTTTTGCAAAAGGTTTTGTCATTCTTGAGTGGGACAAAAAAATTAAAGGGAATATGTTCACTTCTTAATATGTCCGCATACAAACCGTTATTGTAATTTGGATAACGTTTTTTCACTTCCGCAAAAATATTGAAGCCGTTATAAAAGTTAAGTCCCTTTTCACCGTCCGATTTGTTAAGCCACGTTACATAAGTGTTATAGCCAACTTTCAGAACATCCGTTCTAAATTTTGTCTGATGTTGTCTTGCTTGTGTTTTGAAATTATTTATCATATTGAAATGAGTAGGGTGTGTTAAAAAGTTACCACCAACAATTGTATTTACGCTAAAATACGCTACTTCCTAAACAAAACAATTTTTC
>JANLRG010000839.1:0-2789 GCA_031361545.1 Bacteroidota bacterium | reverse complement strand
GAAAACAAAAGTCAGTTTTTAGGAAGTTAATGTTCAGAGTGGAGAGAAAATTATTCGCCCTAAGTATGCTAATGAAAATAATGAAGGAGCTATCATAGCTGACCTTCCTAGTTCGCCCATTGAAAAAGGAAATTTAAATTTTAGTAAATGGTTATCGTCTATTTTATTCAATCGTTTGAAAACAACTTTTTGGGACCTGATTAATTATTATTCTAAAATGAATTAAGAGCAATTTTTCAAGTTTAAATACGATTGTTTTTAGTTAAGCAGAAAAAAAGTATAAATTCGCAATTCTATTAGAAACCGAATGGAATTTAACCCTTTAAATGCAATATCACCTATTGATGGTCGGTATCAGCAGCAAACTCAAGAGCTTTCTGCCTATTTTTCTGAAGCCGCGTTAATGAAATATCGTTTGATCGTAGAAGTGGAGTATTTTATTTCGCTGTGTGAATTGCCATTACCTCAATTAAAGGACGTTGATCTTTCTGGCTTTGAAAAATTGAGAAATATTTACAGGTCATTTACTGAGAAAGATGCTTTAGAAATTAAAGCTCATGAAAAAATTACAAACCACGATGTAAAAGCGCTCGAATATTTTTTGAAAGATAAATTATCTGAATTAGGTTATGCAGCTTATAAAGAGTTTATACATTTTGGATTAACTTCTCAGGATATTAACAACACTGCTTTTCCTCTCGCTATCAAAGATGCAGTGTCGAAAATTTATCTGCCTAAAATTAGAGAAGTAGTTCAAAAACTCAGCTTGTTTTCTGAAGAATGGAAAAATGTTGCAATGCTTTCACGAACTCATGGGCAACCGGCTTCACCAACACGCTTAGGAAAAGAATTTTTAGTCTTTGTTGAGCGAATTGCAAATCAACTTTCACAACTTTCTGTCATTCCTTTCTCTGCTAAATTTGGTGGCGCAACAGGAAATTTCAATGCGCACCATGTTGCTTATCCACAGGTAAATTGGATTGATTTCGCAAATAAATTTTGTTTCGAAAAATTATCCTTACAGCGTCAACAGTTCACAACTCAAATTGAACACTATGATCAGTTGTGTGCTTTATTTGACGTCCTAAAAAGAATCAACAATATTTTGATTGATTTGAATAGAGACATTTGGACTTACGTTTCAATGGACTATTTTAAGCAATCAATTAAAGCAGGAGAAATCGGATCATCAGCGATGCCTCACAAAGTAAATCCGATAGATTTTGAAAATTCAGAGGGGAATTTGGGAATGGCAAATGCGTTGTTCGAACATCTCTCTGCCAAACTACCAATCTCCAGATTGCAACGTGACCTAACTGATTCTACCGTTCTTCGTAATGTCGGTGTTCCATTTGCACATACCATCATTGCGCTAGGATCGTTTTTGAAAGGAGCAAATAAATTATTGTTAAATCTACCAGCGCTAGAAAGAGATCTGGAAGAAAACTGGAGTGTTGTTGCGGAAGCTATTCAGACAATTTTACGAAGAGAAAATTATTTGAATCCGTATGAAAAGTTGAAAGAACTGACACGAACAAATGAAAAAATGGATAAAATTAAAATTCATAATTTCATTGATACATTAGAGATCAGTGACAAAATAAAAGTTGAATTAAAAAGTATTTCTCCTTTCAATTATACTGGAATTTAAGATGAAAGTCTGTGGCTTCACCATCATTCGAAATGCGGTTCGATTCGATTATCCCATCGTTGAGGCGATTACTTCAATTTTGCCTTTGTGCGATGAGTTTATTGTTTTGATTGGAAATTCAGATGACAATACAAGAAATTTAATTGAAAGAATTAACTCAGATAAATTGCGAATCATTGATAGCGTATGGGATGATAATTTGAGAGAAGGAGGTAGGGTATTAGCTGAAGAGACCAACAAAGCTTTGAAGTATATTTCTAAAGATGTGAATTGGGCTTTTTATATTCAAGGCGATGAAGTTGTTCATGAGAAATATCATCAGCCAATTCATGAAGAGATGTTGAAATGGAAAGACAACGCCAACGTAGAAGGGTTACTTTTCAACTACACACATTTTTATGGTAGTTATGATTTTGTAGGCGACTCAACTAATTGGTACCGGAAAGAAGTACGTATTATTCGCAATGATCCGAAAATATATTCCTTTCGAGACGCACAAGGATTTCAGAAAAACAATCGACCTCTCAAAGTGAAACAAGCAGATGCTTTTGTATATCATTATGGCTGGGTGAAACCACCGTCTAAACAAATGGAGAAGCAAAAGTATTTTCATTCTCTTTGGCACAATGACGAATGGATAAAGAAAAATATCACCGACGATTCAGAGTTTGATTATTCGCAAATTGATTCTCTCGCGCATTTTAAAGGCAGCCATCCTGCTGTGATGGAGAAAAGAATTTTGTCTGGGAATTGGAAATTTAATTTTGATCCTACGATAAAGCGACTTTCATTTAAATCAAGGTTTAAATTGTCGCTTGAAAATTTGACAGGATGGAGAATTGGTGAATATAAAAACTATAAGTTAATTTAAAAGGGTATTACCAACCGCTTGCTAATACATCTGCCAAATGCATCGTTCGCATTTTTGTTCCTTGCTTTTTCATAAACCCATCTAAGTGCATCAAACAAGAAACGTCTGTTGATATGAGAATATCTGCTTTTGTTTCCGTAGCATGATTGATTTTTTGTTCTGCCATTCCAACTGCTATCGATTCATATTTGACTGAAAAAGTTCCACCAAATCCACAACAAGTTTCCGTCTCATTCATTTCACGAACTTCTAAACCTTTTACTTTCG
>JANLRG010000813.1:0-4201 GCA_031361545.1 Bacteroidota bacterium | reverse complement strand
TCTCGTCCGTCTAATTTTTTGCTTGTTCGCTGATGACACCGGCATTTTTGAACCGCGTGATATTTTTCTTGAACTCATCACAGATCGAACACGTGAAGATGGTGTTGATGTAGGGGAGAGGCTTGCGAAACTTTTTGATGTTCTAAACCAATCAGTTGAGAAACGGCAAAGAAATCTTGATGAAGACCTTGCTAGATTTCCGTATATCAATGGACAGCTTTTTGCAGAGCGTTTGCCAATAAGCTCTTTTGACCGTCAGATGCGCGAGCTTCTTCTTGAAGCATGTGACTTTTCTTGGGACGCAATTTCACCTGCTATTTTTGGTTCACTATTTCAGTCAGTGATGAACAAGAAAGAGCGTCGCTCACAAGGTGCTCATTACACGACTGAAAAAAACATAATGAAAGTGATCGAGCCATTATTTCTCGATGACCTTCGAAGTGAGTTGGCTCGGATAAAAGCTCGAAAAGATAATGGTAGGACAAACGCCTTAAAGTCGTTCCAAGTAAAATTAGGAAGTCTAAAGTTTTTTGACCCAGCGTGTGGCTGCGGAAACTTTCTAATCATCAGCTACCGCGAACTTCGCATTATTGAGCTAGAGGTTTTGCGAGAGCTCAATCAAAGCGGTCAACGGGTACTCGATATCTCTTCACTTTCAATAGTGAACGTCAATCAATTTTACGGAATAGAGATTGGGGAGTTTCCGGCACTTATTGCCGAAGTTGCATTGTGGATGATGGATCACATCATGAACAACCGGCTTTCATTGGAATTTGGTGAATTCTACGCTCGTATTCCTTTGAAGGTTTCTCCGCACATAGTGTCAGATGATTCTTTGGAATTGAGTTGGTCTGAACTTATCAACCCAATGGAGTGTTCTTACATATTAGGAAACCCGCCGTTCATAGGTTCAAAGTTTCAGGACGAAAAACAACGGCTACAAGTCAGAACAATTGCTCGACTTGGAGGAAGTGGTGGGACTCTTGATTTTGTTGCTGCGTGGTTCATTAAGGCTGCTGAATTTGTTCAGAAAGGGAATGCGGCAATTGGATTTGTCGCTACAAATTCAATAACTCAAGGTGAGCAAGTCGCTCAGTTGTGGCCAATACTCTTTCATAAGTTTGGGCTTGAAATATCGTTTGCACACAGAACTTTTGCTTGGGGTAGTGACGCGCGTGGAAAGGCGCATGTCCATGTTGTTATTATTGGGCTTGTAAAAAGGCAGTTTGAACCAGATTCCAAACGACTTTTTAGCTATCAAAATATAAATGGCAATCCCGTTGAAAGTAAGCACAAGATTCTGACTGCATATCTAGTGGATGGCGAGTCATTGCGTGATAGGCATTTAGTTGTGTCTGAACGCTCACAGCCATTGTCAGACGTGCCAAAATTGGCGAGTGGTTCGCAACCGATTGATGATGGAAATCTTATTTTCAACGATGCAGAAAAGAATGAGTTCGTTAAACAAGAGCCGTCTTCTGAAAAATTTCTCAGACCATTTCTTGGTGCGGATGAGTACATAAATGGAATAGGCAGATGGATACTTTGGCTTAAAACTGCATCACCTGTGGAATTACGAGCGATGCCACACGTTGGAGAGCGGCTCAAAAAAGTACGTGAATTTCGAAGGCGTAGTAAACGAAAAAGCACAGTCGCAATAGCGGACTATCCTGAACGCTATAATGTGGAAGTTGTACCAGAATCTCCGTTTCTAGCGTTGCCAGAAGTAAGTTCGGAACGCAGGGAATATCTGCCGATTGGTTGGCTAACTCCTCCGACGGTGCCGAGCAACAAACTTCGAATAATGGGGAAAGCCAAGTTGTGGCATTTCGCCGTACTTACTTCAGCAATGCACATGGCTTGGGTACGCTACATCGGTGGGAGACTTAAAAGCGATTTTCAGTACGGAATTGGTGTTGTTTACAATACCTTTCCCTGGCCTGTGGCCTCGAATGAGCAACGAAAGAGCATAGAGGTGTTGGGCGAGCGCATTATTGAGATACGTGCTAATTACCCAGAATCCACTCTCGGTGATCTTTATGATCCTGACTTGATGAAGGCGGATCTTCGGAAAGCTCATAGGGATTTAGATCGAGCTGTCGATGAGCTCTATTTGCGCGGCGGTTTTGAAACAGAACGTGGACGAGCTGAGCATTTGCTCGCCCTTTATGAAACGCAGATGCAACCTCTTTCGGCAATTCAACCCAAAGCTAAACGGAAAAAAAGAATATGAGACTTCATTCTTTCAAGGTCGTTGGTGTTGGACCTATTAAGCAGGTTTCGGTTGAAAAGCTTTCGGACACTGTTGTGCTGGCAGGCCCAAATGGTGTTGGCAAAACAAACGTGGTTACAGCAGTAATGCGACGACTACAGAACGCTCAACCAGAAAATGATGTCTGGTTAATAGTAGAGGCGACGAATGATGGTGAAAGAATCGAGTGGGGGAAGAACACATTAGACACTTCTAATGCTGAGGATTGTGAACGATTGCGCACTATTCTGCATCGAAATCAAAGGCGAAATAAGTATAAAAGCTCCATTCTTAATTTCGATAGCGACCGCTCAATTCGAAACATTCAAGCTTTTAGCTTTTCTTGGGATATTGGTGATCCTTTCGGCGAAGACGTTAATTGGGATATAGGATTTAACCCAATGACAAGCCGTTACAATGACGTTCGACATTCGCTATTTCGTTTAGTGGAAGGACAGAGGCGGGACATTGCCAATCGAGCACTCGAAATGCAATCCAGTGGCATCGGTAATATGGTTCTTGATTTTCCTGACATCTTAAAACCTTATAAGGATGCTTTCTGGCAACTACTTGCGCCAAAGAAATTGATTGAGGTTGATATTAAAACTCAGGAGATATTCTATGAGAGTAACGGGCAAAAATTGCCGTTAGGTTCATTGAGTTCCGGAGAAAGGGAGGTCGTTAATATTGTTTTTGATTTCCTTCTGAGAGCTCCCAGTGATTGCATTATCTTTTTTGATGAACCTGAATTACATCTACATCCGGAACTGAGTTACAAACTTCTCCAAACACTTTCAAGTGTTGGTGAAAGAAACCAATTTATATTTTGTACTCATTCGCCAGAAATTATCAGTGCGTCCTTGGAAAACACAGTAATCTTTGTCACACCCCCGCAAATTGAAAACGTTAATCAGGCAGTGATAGTGCATCGTGAAGATGAAACACATCATGCCTTGCAAACTTTGGGGCAGTCAATCGGTGTAATATCTTTAGGCAAGAAATTGATATTGGTCGAAGGGGAAGAGTCAAGTTTAGACAAACTGGCATATGGCGCAATTCTGAAAAATCGTTTTCCAGAATTTGTATTAGTTCCCGTTGGCGGTAAGGGTACACTGCGGTCATTCGACGAAATCCAGCACAGTATTCTCAATAAAACAATTTGGGGGGTAGAGTTTTTCCTACTTTGTGATCGAGATGCTGTTAATGCTTTTGGAAAAAAATCAGTAGAGGCTGGTCTCTCCACAAGAATTAAAATGTTGCGTCGCTATCATTTGGAAAACTACTTTCTTGATTCAAAAACACTCGCCGCCTCTTTTAATGGGATGGAGGCACAGGGCTCTTGGCTATTAGACCAGAACGCAATCGACGAAAAGATTCGTGATCTGGCGCTGGCAACGATACCATACGCTGTGGCGCTTAATGTGAGTGCTTCCATTCGTGAAAGTGTTGGAAACATAAGCCTTATGCCCAAGGGGATTGAGGCGGCTCAGCCAGTGGATGATCTTGTTCTGAAATTTGTGCAGAAGATTGCGTTAGAAAAAACAAGAGTAGAACAGAGTCTTGATGTACTTGCTATTGAGACACTCATTCGTGCTGAGCATACGAGACTGACTGATGCACTAGAAAAAAATGAGGAATCTTGGAAAAACGATATACCCGGACGAGTAATCTTTAACAAATTCTGTGGTGCCGCCAATATAGAAGTGGGAAGATTGAAACAGCTTTACATTAAGGCTGGTGATTTCGATCAAGGGCCATTTCAAGAAATTATTGATGTATTTGAAGCGTTCAAAGCGGGATAAAAGTAGTGGTATGAGAACGACAATCTGACAAGCAGGAATCGCATAATATTTTATGACAAAGAGATTTTCTGATATCTACAACTTGGGTTTATCGCAACCACAGCTCGATTTTGTCGATATAATTCCGTCTGTGGACAACCCACTTTTT
>JANLRG010000806.1:0-7041 GCA_031361545.1 Bacteroidota bacterium | reverse complement strand
CAAAATTCCAGTCAACACTTATGGCAGTGTAAATGTCACGACTAATTATAATAAGAGAATTGCTTTTGATTTTGGTGGACGTTATAATTTAATTTCAGAATGGAATTTTAAAAGTTTAGGTTATTATATCGCTCCTGTTTTTCGAATCAATGACAAAATGAAAATAAAATTCGAAAACTATTTGGATGTATATAACAATGAACGTGGATTTGTCAACAAAGATTATGCGACAAATGATGTTTATTTTGGAAAAAGAAATGTGATTACCATTTCAAATGCCTTAACCACTCGTTACCTTATTAAAAACGACATGTCTATTACACTTTCAGGGCGGCATTATTGGTCGGAGGGAAAATATACTAACTATTTTTTGTTGTCAACAGCGGGAGATTTAGTTTCAGCAACGACGAACGATCTGGAATCATATAATTTCAATAGTAACTATTTCACACTAGATTTGGTTTACAATTGGCAATTTGCACCTGGCAGTTCATTAATTGCTACTTTTAAAAATGCAATCAATTCAGAAAACAATATCACTCAATTTGATTATTTCAGCAATCTCAACAAGACTTTTAATTCACCGCAATCAAATGCTATTTATTTAAAACTTCTTTACTATTTGGATTATCAATATTTCGTTAAAAAAAAATAAACTAAATTGACTTCACACACTGTTAGTAGTAACAGTGTGTAAATCGACAAGAGATTTGCGTCACTAATTTTTCTGATCATTATTTTTTTCCCTTGTCCATGAGAAGTAATTGTTATCTTCGCGCTATTCCTTAAATTTTAACTTTCAAATGGACGATCATCCATGGTTACCGCTGAAGAAAAAGAATTGCTTTCCGAAAGATTGGTTACTGGCAATTTATACAAGCTAAAACATCTTTGTACCATGCTTCAGCCAGAAGAATTGGCTGAATTGATCAATGATTCCAAATTAATTGACTTTACGAAAATATTTCAAGTTCTAGATGCTGAAAAAGCAATTAAGACCTTTGAAAATTTAGATTACAACATTCAGATTGAACTGCTGAGCTCCTACACTGTCGATCAAGTTGCTTCCACCTTAAATCAGATTAGTCCGGATGACAGAACTGCTATTTTCGAGAAACTTCCGGAAAAGACACTCCAAAAATATCTCACGCTTTTAACTGATGAAGAAAGAAAAACGACCAAAGAACTTCTTCAATATCCTGAAGACAGTATCGGTCGTTTGATGACACCTGATTTTATTTCTGTAAAGGAAGATTGGAATGTTCAACAAGTACTTGACTACATCAGAAAAAACGGAAGAGATAGCGAAACGATTAGTAACATCTACGTAACTAATAGCTCCGGCTTTCTGATTGATGATATTAAAGTTCGCGATTTTTTATTGGCCCCGTTAGATAAAACTGTAAGTGCACTGATGGATCATCAGTTTGTTAATTTGAGGGCAAGAGATGATCAAGAGTCAGCCATTGATGTCTTCAAACAAACCAATAGAATGGCATTGCCTGTGACTGATTTCAATGGGCTACTGATCGGAATAATTACGATTGATGATGTGGTTGATGTCATTGAAGAAGAAGATACAGAAGATATTCAGAAATTCGGAGGTTCGGAAGCTCTTGACGAACCCTATCTCAAAATATCATTACCTAAAATGATTCGTAAGAGAGCGGGATGGTTAGTCATTCTCTTCTTTGGAGAAATGCTAACTGCAAGTGCAATGGGATTTTTTAATGATGAATTAAACAAAGCTGTTGTACTTACATTATTTGTTCCATTGATTATTTCGAGTGGCGGTAATAGTGGATCTCAGGCGGCGACTCTTATTATTCGGGCCATGGCTCTGGGTGAAGTAACGTGGGCAAATTGGTGGCATGTTATCCGTCGTGAAGTTATTTCAGGTTTAATCTTAGGAACTATTCTCGCAGTCATTGGCTTTCTACGAATTTCTGTTTGGTCAATGTTTACAACACTGTATGGTCCACATTGGTTAGGAATCGCTTTCACCGTTTCTTTAACATTGATCGGTGTTGTCCTTTGGGGAACTTTAGCAGGATCTATGATTCCGATGCTCTTGAAAAGACTGGGTCGTGATCCAGCAGTTTCTTCTGCCCCATTCATTGCTACATTAGTCGATGTCACTGGACTAATTATTTATTTCTCCTTAGCATTCATGATTCTTAAAGGAACGTTGCTTTAGAGAAAAATATATTTGTAAAATAGATTTTGTATCAAGCAGTTTATTATTTCTTTACAATGCCGTTGAGATCTAGAGTCACAGCTGATTTTTCTGGATCGTTGAGGTAAACATAAATTGAACGAGAGTCCTTCCCTTCTTTCCCAAATGAATCAAAGTCAACATGAATAATTGCTGATTCTCCTTTTGAAATTTCAGTTTTAGTAAGTGACGTTTTAATACAACCACAAGAACTTTTAACTTTGTGAATAATCAATGGATTGACTCCAGCATTCGTAATTATAAAATCATGAACTATTTTTTCTCCTTGAAAAATTTCTCCGTACT
The DNA here is from genome assembly GCA_031361545.1 of Bacteroidota bacterium. Taxonomy (GTDB): domain Bacteria; phylum Bacteroidota; class Bacteroidia; order AKYH767-A; family 2013-40CM-41-45; genus JADKIH01. Next base: position 4,520 of record JANLRG010000806.1, on the reverse strand, counting down.
GGTAACTGAAATGATTAAAAACAGCTTTTGGAGAAAGTGAATCTTTATGATCAAAATATTCTTCAATTGTACTTGTGATATTAATATTTTTAATGGGTTGCTCTTTGTCGTTCGTGTTAAGCGTAATCCTGTCCAAGACAAAACCGTAATCTTTTTTCTTTGAAACATCATACAAAACCGCTATCCAACCTTCTTGTCCAGCTCCAATTTTATCTGAGCTAAGAACGACTTTTAAGTAATCTGTTTTGGAATTAATTAAAAGTGTAATCTCAGAAGTTCCGGAATTTATAAGGTGTATAGTATCCTGTTTAATCTGATTACTGTACACTTTACCGAATGCCATTGTAGAAGTGGAAAATCTCAAATTCCCAATCTTCTTGGTATAAATATCTTTTAGAGTGGGACTACTATTTGTTTGTGCATAAGAGTCGCAACATAAAATAAAATAAAATAAAATTAAAAGTTTGTTTTTCATTTTGTCAATTTACTTTTTCTGTTGATTGAATCAATTCATTCGTTAAAAGGTTAAGATCTATTCCATCAAAAGTTCCTGAACTCATCATCAATAAAACTGATTTGCCAACTGTTAATTGAAGCAAATCATTTCGTAAAATAGAAGAATCAGTATAAACTTTAATAGAATCATTTGAAAATGCTTTTCGCACCATTTCAGGAGAGATGTCTTTTAATTTTTTATGAGCTATTGTATGTGGATTGTAATAAACTATTTTGACATCTGCATCATCCATACTTCCAGAATATTGATTTAAAAAATCCTCATTCAAAGAACTAAAGGTATGCAATTCCATACAAGAAATTAATATCCTGTCGGTGAATTGAGTTTTAACGGCCCGTGAAGTTGCTTTTAGCTTGGAAGGAGAATGAGCGAAGTCTTTATAAATCGCTATACTCTCATTTTTTCCGAGAAGCTCTAATCTTTTTGCTGCTCCTTTAAATGAAGTGATGGATTGATAAAAATCTTTTTTCGAAATACCAATTTCTTCACATACATTTCTTGCTCCTTCTAAATTTTGCAAATTGTGCTCTCCAAAGATTTCCAAATTAAAATTTCCTAGTTCTGTCTGTAAAGTTGTGATGCCATCAACAATTGAATGTTTCGGAATTGAATAACTAATTTTTCTTGCTTTTACATTTGAAGATAAAGCAACATTTTTTACTTCTAAATCATTTTCGCAGTAAATTAAAGTTCCTTCTTTAGGAATTTCATTTGCAAATTTTCTAAATTGATCAACGTAATTTTCAAATGTTGGAAAAACATTGATATGATCCCATGCAATTCCACTTATCAAACCAATTTCTGCCTTGTAGAGATGAAATTTTGGACGACGATCAACTGGCGAAGACAAATATTCATCGCCTTCAAGTATGATCAATGGCGCATCTGAAATTTTGACCATCGTTTCAAAACCATCCAACTTTGCTCCTACCATATAATCAAAATCGAAATTTAATTTTTTAAGCACATGTAAAATCATCGCCGTAATGGTAGTCTTGCCATGCGATCCACCAATCACTATTCGTTTTTTGTCTTTGGAGTGTTCATATAAATATTCTGGATAAGAATACACTCGGATTCCCTTTTCATTTGCAGCAATCAATTCAGGATTATCAGCTCGTGCATGCATTCCTAAGATTACGCCATCGAGCGTGTCTTCTATTTTCTCGGGAAACCATCCCATTTTATTTGGTAAAAGTCCAGCAGTTTTCAATCTGGAACATGATGGCTCGTTGATTTCATCGTCTGATCCTGATATAGCAAAACCTTTGTTGGCTAATGCCAATGCTAAATTATGCATTGCTGCTCCACCGATAGCAATAAAATGAAGTCGTTTACTTTGTTCTGACATAACTCGAAATTAGTTGAAAGAGTTTAATTCTTTTCCTTTATTCATTTACAATATAAACACTTTTACTAACAGGACATAGATAATGATTGAAAACTAAAAAATTGTAGCTTTGCTTCCATGATAACTCAAATTGTTAATTGCAAACTATGAACATATTCACAATTGACACCGGATTTTTTAAATTGGATGGTGGGGCCATGTTTGGTGTCGTTCCTAAAACTATTTGGCAGAAAATAAATACTCCCGACGAAAATAACATGTGCAATTGGGCGATGCGTTGCTTGCTTGTACAAGACGGAGATCGGTTAATTCTGATTGACAATGGTATTGGGAATAAACAAGATGCTAAATTTTTTAGTTACTACTTCTTGAGTGGCTCTGCAACCTTAGAATCGTCCTTAAAAAAATATGGATTTTCAACAGATGACATCACTGATGTTTTCTTAACACATCTCCATTTTGATCATTGTGGAGGAAGCGTAAAATGGAATGCTTCTAAAGACAAATTGGAAGTTGCTTTCAAAAACGCCACCTATTGGAGCAATCAAAACCATTGGGAATGGGCAACGAAACCTAATCCGAGAGAAAAACCTAGCTTTCTGAAAGAAAATATATTACCAATTCAGGAGTCGGGACAATTAAAGTTTATCAATAAAGGCGAAAAGTTGACTGATAATTTTGACATAAGATTTGTGAATGGACATACTGATTCCATGATGCTACCAATAGTCAATTTCAATGGAACTAAAATTGCTTATTGTGCCGATTTAATTCCTTCTGTAGGTCATTTGCCAATTCCTTATGTAATGGCTTATGATATTAGGCCTTTGATTTCATTACAAGAAAAAGCAGACTTCTTAAATGAAGCAGTTCAAAATGAGTACACTTTATTTTTTGAGCACGACCCAATTAATGAATGTGCACGTGTAGAACAAACTGAAAAAGGCGTACGATTTAAAGATTCTTTCCCACTTGCTTCATTATAGTTTCAAAATAAATTGTCTTTTGATTTTTAATTTTTGCTATGAAAACGTTCTCTTTCAAATTGTAAGTACTATCACTTTGGTTGTATTTATATGAAAATAACAATTTAGTTTTAAAATGTTTTGTAATATCATCGTTCAAATAAAAAATTGTCGAGAAATGATTCACCGTATCGAACTCAAAATAATTTTTTCCTAGAACTAGATATTTGCCATGAAATAAAATCGAAGAATCTAATTCAAAATTTATTTTATTCTTTGTTTGCAATCTGTATTTTGTATTCAACTCATTTGAAAATCGAATTGCCTTTGACGAATCTTCTGGCCAATAAAATAAAAAAGCTTTTTCACCTTTTACAACTTCAATAACAGGATGATGAAAAGAATAAACAACTATTTCATCACGGCACTTCAGTTGAATCTGATTAATTTCTTTTGTGATCATCAATACAATTATAAAAATTACAGCTGTTTTCAATAGTTGAACAGATCTATACATTACATAAAAAATCATGAGCAATAATATGATGTACAATAAAATTGTGTCCAAAAGTGATGAATATAATTCTGGTGTAACGGAGTACGGCAAATCTTTAATAAAAAAAGCGAGTTGATCTAATAAAACAATTGTGTACTTCAAAAGCCATCCTACTTTTACCGACAACCAAGAAAATGGAGCAATGACCAGCAAAAATATTCCTCCAAAAATGGCAGCTGTTGAGACTGGAATAATCAAAAGGTTTGCTGGAATGAAGTAATTAGGGAATTGATGGAAATAATATATACTAATTGGGAAGGTTGAAAGCTGAGCTGCTATTGATACAGCGATTAAATTCCAAATGGCTGAGGCAATCTTGTTTTTAAAGTAAAACCAATTAAGAATGGGTTTATACAAAAACGCAATGCCAGCGACAGCTAAATAACTTAGTTGAAAACCTGGCTCTAAAATAATTATTGGATCAAAACAAATACAAATAACAAGAATAGAAGCTGCAAGTGTATTGTAAATATTGGAGTTTCGATTCATTGTCTTGCCTAGTAAGATGAAACTAAACATCATTGCCGAACGAATAACGGATGGAGAAAATCCAGTTAAAATGGAGTAACACCAAATTATTATTAGCATCAATATCAATCGTACTAACCACCATCCATTTTTTCGTTCCATTTTTTTAAACAATAATGAAAGAATGGAAAACACAATTCCAACATGCATTCCACTAACCGATAATATATGTAATGTTCCAGATGCTGAAAATGCACTCATCAATTCTTTGTCAATTTCATCATCATAACCTAAAACTAACGCAGACATTACGGCATATTCTCTTTCTTTTAATCCTGCCTTTCGATAACAACCCAATAATTTGTCTCTTATTTTTTCTGCTTCATTCAATATTGAAAATTTCTTATTGCAGGAGATTCGTTTCCACTCTCCGGATGCTAGACGAAACTGAAAATGGATTCTTTTCAATGAAGCGTAATAACGAAAATCAAATTGACCGGGATTTTGCGGTGGGCAAATCTCTTGCATATTATTTCGAACAACAATTTCATCTCCCACTTGCAAATTAATTTGAGAGCTATCTGAGAAATAAAAATAGGCTTTCACAGAACATTCTAATTTACTTTTTTCGTCATAGAACGACTTAACAATTGCTTCTGCTCG
>JANLRG010000709.1:0-2311 GCA_031361545.1 Bacteroidota bacterium | reverse complement strand
GTAGAGGATTTGTCAAGTTTGTTTTTTAGAGTAAAAGTGGCTGTAATTTTGCCTAAATTTGTAAAATAAAATATAAATAACAATTCTAATTTGCATATACAAAGGTTGATGTTTTTTTTTAATAAAACAAATTTTAAATCTGTTTCAATCTTGTATTAACATTTTTTTTAAAATCATTTAGAAATCAATAACAGTTGTCCCAAATTACTTCATCCATTAACAAAAAACAGCATACTTTTTGTTAAAATTATTTTTGTTAAACAATTTAAAAAACAAAAAAAATGAAGCATTTGGATTTTTCTGACAATCAATCAAGCATCGTGCATGAGTGTACGGTTGCGCGCGAAGGTGAATGGGCTATTTTTCGTTGCCCGCATTGCCCTGATTATGAACGCAAAATTAACCTCCGCACAGGCGATATGAAAACCCACGCGCCGTTTAATTACATTCGGCATCAAGGCAATTACGCAGCACCGGGGTTAGATGCCTCTCCTATTTCTCTCAACTAAACAAACAATGGGCAATCGAGTAAATTCTCGACTGCCCATTTTTAATAGGTCAAATCACTTGTGCTAAACAAGTGCCGTAGTGGCTGATGCGTTCAAGTTCTTTTTCAACCGATAAAGATAAAGTGAGTCTATACATTCCACCTTTCAAAAGATGAGGAGGCATATTGACCGTACTTTTACCATTTTGAAAATTCAATGGACGTTCAATGACCAATGATTTTTCTCGATTTTCTAAGTTAACCGCCGAAATGACTGCGTAAAGCATCAGTTCAGAAGGTAACATAAGCGAAGACAACTGAATATCAAATGCTTCATTTTGACCGATTGTCTGAGTAGATCGACCCTTTATTTGTACTGTCATTTCTACATTTACTTCTGGCATCGTGGGAACAGTAGGGGGCTTCAAATGACGAATGTCTTTTGATTTGGCTACAGTTGCAACCGATGAATCGGCTGGGAAATATTTAGAAATAAATGTATTCATTGTATCGTCATTCAAGCCATCAAGCAAGGCTTCCTCCTTACTGAGAGCATGAATAATTTTTCCTTTTACAACGGCATCGACACTGGGGCGATACAATTCTATTCTGAAAACTTCACGAGCAGACGTTTCACTTGGCTGCAATACCCCCTCAGTATTTTCCTCATTTTCAAAGGTTTTTGAAGGATTTTGTAGCATTTCAGTGTCTTTTTTATCTGTTTTTATATCGTCAAGTTCAGATTGGAGAGCCATATCGAGTTCGGTGTTTGATTCAAGCGGTATGAATTTTTGTTTTTTTGGGGGTTGGGCGATCATGTTTTCAGTGATGTCAAAATGACCGTCGTTTTTTACAAATTTTTTAAAAAAATTCAACGCCGAAAGCATTTTTTTCTCAGAATCAAAAACAATGCTGCGCGCAATCTCTTGTTTATTGCCTGCAAAAAGTACAAACTGAAATGATTTCCCATCTTTAAGGTAAATCTTATCAAAATGTGCTTCTACGAGCGCGTTTCGCTGCACCGAGCGAAAGCCATTTTCACGACCTTTCGCAGTGGTATAGCCTTGACTAAACAAAATCGCATTGCTTGCACTGTCATTGAATCTAAAAAAAAGCCGCCCGTCCGTTTTGCCCTGAAACATCTCGAAACCCGTTTCACCTTGTTGGGATGCCGTCGAAAAATCGTACTGGTCTAATTTGTTATTCATGACGCTTAGATTTTTTCGAGCGTTTGAGAAAAGAAGGAATATCAAGAGTTACTAAGTTATTGGTTATTAAGTTATTCGTTATTCATTCAAATAACTCAATAACCTAATAACCCAATAACTCAATGCAACTCTGAGACAACCCGCTCAGTTTCAAGTCTGTTACGGCAATCCTTCGTACCAGTTACCAAAGCCTAAATCGGCAAAAGCAACACAAGGGCTGGCAGTGCCGCCGTTAGCTGTTAACATGAATCGAGCAGTAATTCTGTAAACACCTGGCGGAACGGTCATGGCTGGAATGATTACGTTTGTGCTGAAGTTACCAGTAGCAGTTGTAAATGGAATAACTTTTGGCGGAATGGGACCAAATTCAAGTTCGCCCATTCTTTCCAAAAATACTTCAAAATGACATTGACAACTACCAATCATAGGTATTAGCCATCCTGACTGAAACCAATGGTAAGTAATTACAACGGCTTGATCAGTTTGTACGGCATTAAGATTGATCGGACCTCCGGGGCCTTCTGTGTAATGAACATGTCCAGAAACATTTAGCATTGCTGGAGGAAGGGTTTCTTCGAAACTGAGTAATACAGGTGTAATAGGCATGATTAAAAAA
>JANLRG010000775.1:0-1323 GCA_031361545.1 Bacteroidota bacterium | reverse complement strand
TATGCACGGGCAGCAACAAAGAGGACAAACACAAGAAGCAGAAATCATCGACCAATGGGTTGTGTTTTTCCTTGATTGTTTGTTGACACTTACGCTAAGGCTTCATGAAAAACGAGAGTCTTTTTTAACGACTAAAGATTATCTAAATAATCGTCAAAAGCAAGTAAGTAGTTCAACTTAAAATATCGGGAAAAAATTGTAATGTTGTAGATGAAAAATCACCAAGCGTTAACATCGGATGAACTTGTGACACTACAACAAGCGCAAAAGTATTCAACAAAAGGCTATTTTCGGAATCATTGTTTAGCCATAGAGTTGCGATTAAGCCGCAATAAATCGGTTTCGTATATTTCTGATTTATTTCAAGTGCGAGAAAATGCCGTATATGAGTGGTTAAGTCGGTGGGAGACAATGGGCATAGTCGGCTTGATGATATTACCAGGTCGTGGAGTTAAATCGGCAATGGATTGGTTAATAAAAGAACCGAATCAAGAGTCAATTGATATAATTAAAAAAAAATTGAAGCCAATCCGCAAAAACTAAAAGAAGTAGCAATTGAGGTCAGCCTTGCACTGAACAAGGCAATCAGTTACCATCAATTAAAGCGATTTATTAAAGAGAAATTGCGGTATAGCTGGCGAAGATTGCGTAAATGGCTCAAACCTAAACAAGACCCTGTTGAATACCAACGGCTTTATGAATTGCTTCAGAAATTAAAAAAATTAGAAGAATCAGGCTATTTGGACCTGTTTTATGGTGATCAAAGCTCTTTTTCTATGAATCCTAATGTGCCTTATGGCTGGCAGGAAAAAGGCAATGCTATCAAAATTGTTCCCAATAAAGAAACGCCTATGAATATTTTTGGATTAATGTCAAAGAACAATCAATTAGAGGCTTATGAGTGTGAGGGCAGTATGACATCTGCTGTCGTTATTGCTTTTATTGACGATTTTTTTGAAAACCGAAAAAGCAGAACGGCTATTGTCTTAGACAACGCACCTATACATAAGAGTGATGAGTTTAAAGAAGCCATCAAAAGGTGGGAACAGCAAGATTTGTTTATCTTTTTTCTCCCAACTTACAGCCCTCATTTAAATCTCATTGAAACACTTTGGCGTAAAATAAAGTACGAATGGCTCAAACCGCATGACTATTTAAACTGTGACACGCTTTCTAACGCTGTTAATAATATTCTTTGTAAATTCGGACAAGAGTTTCATATTAATTTCGCCTAAACAGTTTTCCCGTTTATTTAACTTGAACTACTTAATCAATTAGTTATAATAAAATAACATTGTTAAATTTTATTTTAAAGTTTACTTT
>JANLRG010000774.1:0-1465 GCA_031361545.1 Bacteroidota bacterium | reverse complement strand
TTGAGCCAATATTGAAAATTGGGATTCTGTTCCCGTTCATTCGAGAGCAAGGCATAGACCGCACTATCGGACATAAAAAACTGGTGGGCATAGTGCTGAATATTCTGTCCACCAAAATCCCACATTTGGAGGGTAAAATCTACCCCCTCAGTATCTTTGAAGTTTAAAGGCTCTATGACAATGCCTCGGGTGGTGGCATCGGGTTCAGGCATAGCGGCTTTGGGGTTTTTGAGCTTTTCTTTGAGGGTCGTTTTGCCTGCACCGCCTTGTCCGACTACTAGGAGGCGGGCTTCGTTTAGGCGTTTTTTGCCTGCACGTTCTTGTTCTGCCCAATAGCGGAGTATTGCGGCGTTGCTTTGTTTGGCGATTTCTATGGGGGGATTGGTGAGGGGGGTGTCATCGAGGTGAATGCCGTCACTCATGGTAGAATAAAATTGAATTTTAAATCCCTTTCTAATTAAATCTTTCAATGGACTTAAATCACTCACTTGGGTCGAAGAAATGTTAAGATCCTGCAAGTTAACTAAATCTTTCAATGGACTTAAATCACTCATTTGAGTCGAGGAAACGTCGAGGTCTTGCAAATTGAATAAATCTTTTAACGGGCTTAAATTATTAACTCTGGTCGAGGATAAATCAAGCACTTGTAATTGTGTCAAGTTTTGCAAAACACTTAAATCATTAACCCCAGTTGAGGAGAGATGAAGATATTCTATTAGAGTTAGGTTTCTTAATGGGTTTAAATCAGTTACTTTAGTCGAATTAAGGTCAAGCCATGTTAAATGAACTAAGTCTTTCAAAGGGCTTAAATCTGAAATATTATAATTATACAACTCCAGCTCACTTTCGCCACTAATTTTATTTGCCCAAATTTTTTCTAATGTTTCTTCATCTGCGCAATTTTTATATTGTTCAAAAAAGGCTTGTTTATCGTCTGTTTTTTTCTTTTTTAAAAAATTAAGCATATCAACAAAAAGATTAGAAATGAAAGAATTGTAGAATTGCTGGGGCTTACAAGAAAATCCTTTTTAAACAACTTATCACTATAAGCATTGGAATACCTGTTTCTTTGCTTTTTGCTCAAAATTAAAGTTAAATTAACCATCTCTATCAGAGAGACGACACCAACCGAAGACCTAAGCGGTTGCCGCGCATTGTGGGTATGTCTCCTATTCGATAACCAAAGCGACAGCTATATATATTGTCGAACCAGCTACCGCCGCGATATATGCGATAAGTCCCACTTGAAGCCCCTATTGGATTTATAACAGCATTGAAACCATAGCCATCAAACCAATCACTACACCATTCCCATACATTGCCTGATAAATCATGTATACCCAATTCATTTGCTTTTTTTGAGCCGACAGGATGGGATTTGTTTTCTGAATTCCCGTCAAACCAAGCCACTTCACGGATATTGTTACTACCACTGTATATAAAACCTTTGGATTCAATGCCTCCC
>JANLRG010000758.1:0-1901 GCA_031361545.1 Bacteroidota bacterium | reverse complement strand
TGTATTCAGCTATTGGCTGGATACAGGCGTTTTTGTTGAGGGTTAGGTTTTGCTGTGTTTTTAGTTTTAAAAGGAGATTTATACTGAGGGGGTATTTTTTTGATAATCTTCAACTATTTGTTCAATTTGACTTTCTGAATACTTTGTCGCAATAGATATATTCTGAATAGATACACCGAGCTTCCAAAATTCAATAATTATTTCTTTCTTTGCTTCATTGATTGATTCATTTAATAAGTATTCGGTATCAATCCTTAAAGTAAATGCTTTTGATGCTTCATTTCTAAGATTTGCAACATATTGTTTATAAGCTGCTTGGTCTTTTTCAGGCAACTTCATAATGTCCAATTTTTCAGAAGCCTCTTTGATACCTTTTGCTGAAAAATTAGATTTTATTGCTGAATTTTTAAAAAAGTATATCCATTCATCCAATGTATTTTGAGCATTATCATCGAAATTATTGACTTTAATGATGTAATACTCTGGAAAAATATCTTTTACCAACTCAACTTTAAATGTATCTTTCTGCCTTTTTGACAAGTTTAAGGTATCGTTTTTATGTGTACCTTTAAATATAGTTTCTCCATAATAAACATAGTCTTCACCTTGTCCAAGATTAAAATAAACAATATTAACAGCTATGACTTTTTTAACTTTTGCGTAGGCAGAACCTTCTTCAATATGTTCAGAAATAGCTTTTGAAACACCATAAAGCATCCTTTGAAAGTAATCATACTCCCTATCATTTTGTACTTCAATGATGATTAATTCGCCTTTGCTATCTTTTACTAAAATATCAACCCGATTATATTTATCATTTTCAGTCTCCTTATTGCTTTCGGCATCTAAAATTTCGACTATAACAATATCAGATTGTAGTAATTCAGAAAGAAAACCTTCAAGAATACCAAAATTGGCTTTGTTCCTTAAAAGTCGTTTCATCGCCCAATCAAAGCGGATGAGGTGTTTAATTTTACCTTTCATATCTTCTACTTTTCTGCAAATATACCTCTTTTTCTAAAAACAAATCAAAAGGGATTCCTAAAAATCATTTTGTTTTGGGTTTTCGCCCTGCCAATATGCGTGTTTATTCAGATTATGCGGTTGCTTGATTGCGGACATACCCCCTCAGTTGCCACGTACCTCGCAATGACATTTAGGTGGGTTTTGGAGTGGAAAAGTTAAAAGGGCAGAATATTCTGTTTAAAACAAACGCCTTTATTCAGCTATTCGCTGGATACGGGCGTTTTTGTTGAGGGTTAGATTTTTTTTGAAGTTTTTTGGTTTGAAAGAAGGTTTATACTGAGGGGGTCTGAATTTGTATTTTTTTAATAGTCAATTCTTTTTCATCAAATTTGAACTTAAAATATTCATCTGTATTCTCAATCGTCTTAACTTTTCCATAATGCATTTGTCTATGATGATTAGCACATACAGTTAATAAATTGGCTACTCCTAAAGACCCTTTTTTGAGACTTGAAACTGGTACAATATGATGTGTTTCTATATAATAGTCACCATTAGTTTTTTGAAAAGACAAAGGATTTAGCCCTAATTTTTCACAAATAAGGCACTTAAAACCTGTAACTACCTTTATTTTTGAGGCAATTACTCCTCGTTCAATAAATATAGAAATTCTTTCTTTTACTTTTGGTTTCAAATTCAACATCTTTTTCTCCAACTTGAAAATATCGGCAAAAGTATCTGCATTATTTACGGACATTATACTGTGTGTCTGTTCTATATCGTCTAATTCGATTTTCTGCTTAATAAACATTGGAAATTTGGATAGAAAATATCGCAATTTCTCGTTAGATGGATTTTTTGTAATAGCTAATTTCAGAATATTTAGAACATTATCAGAGCTGAGATAATTAAATCCTTGTTGCCCTATTTTTTTT
>JANLRG010000756.1:0-20612 GCA_031361545.1 Bacteroidota bacterium | reverse complement strand
TTTCTGATTCATAAAAATATTGACTTTCGCATTTCACGAACAAGTTCCTGAAGGATGACGGTTCTCAATTTACTGGCGTCATTCTTCATTCCAACTATCATTCTATTCAATCAAAAGGATGTTCCCACTGGAATGCAGATCGTTAAAAAAAGTTTTAAGGTGGATGTCATTTTTTATTTCAACGTCACGATTTTCATTTTCTGATTCATAAAAATATTGACTTTCGCATTTCACGAACAAGTTCCTGAAGGATGACAGTTCTCAATTTACTGTCGTCATTCTTCATTCCAACTATCATTCTATTCAATCAAGGGATGTTCCCAGTGGAATGAAGAATGTTTGTTAGGGATAAACAGAAAAATAATTTTACAAAGACTAATAATTAATTCTCAATTCTCAATTCTCAATTCTCAATTCTTACTTATTACTTTTTTTATTTCTACTCAAGACGTCCTTAACATCAACTGTTCTGCAAAATCAATGAGTAGTCTTTTTCTTTCATCAGGAACTTGAACCAGTTGAAGATGTGATAAAGCATCAGCAAAAAGTTCATTCATCTTTTTCTCTGCTTGATCTCGTACAGATAATTTATTAAAAATATTCACCACTGCATTCACTTTCTCTTTCTGATCGAAGTTGTCAGGTTGAGTCCAATTGTTTAGTTCGAATGCAAGTTCATCTTGTGCTTGTTCTTTCGCCGAGATCATCAAAAAAGTTTTTTTATTGGAGAGGATATCGCCACCAATTTGCTTTCCGAATTTTTCCGAATCGCCATAAACATCAAGTATGTCGTCGTGTAATTGAAATGCAACTCCAAGTTGTTTTCCAAATTGGTAAAGATGATTGGTGTCGGAAGAAGAAGCATTGGCGCAAATTGCACCGATTGACAAGGCACAACCAAGAAGAACAGCAGTTTTAAGACTGATCATTTCTAAATATTGGGCAATGGTTACGATAGGTTCTTTTTCAAAATTCATATCGAGTTGTTGACCTTCACAAACTTCAATAGATGTTTTAAAAAAAATAGTTAATACTGCAGGTAAATGTTGGATATCGACACTACTCATCAACTGACAAGCATGAACAAACATTGTATCTCCAGAAAGGATGGCAATATCGTTATTCCATTTTTCGTGAACCGTTTGTTGTTTGCGTCGTAGTGGCGCTTTGTCCATGATATCATCATGCAAGAGTGTGAAATTGTGGAAGACCTCAATTCCGAGAGCCGGCTTAATTACTTTTTCAGGATTTCCACCAAAAAGATCATGACTCATCAATACTAAAGCGGGGCGAAGTCTTTTTCCACCCAGACGAAGCATGTAGCGGATAGGCTCATACAACTCTACAGGTTTTTTTTCTAGTTGAAGATCCTTTAATCCTTTTTCAATGAGTTGTTGAAATTGAGAGAGACGTTCCATTTAGCGAAAATAGATATTTTAAACGACGATGAGATGAGAAGTTAGAAATAGAAATAAAATTAATTTAATTAACAACTTTCAACTTTTTAAGTTTTGTAACGATCAATTTATTTGGCATTGAAATTTTGGGAAAGTTTAAATTATCAAATAGTAGGTTTTTATTTTCCAAAAAGAGAAAACAAAAGGGGGAAAAATTGCCAGATCTCCATGTGAAATTTTTTCTCATTCATGAGAAATATAAATAAATATAGTTTTCAGAAAAACTTGAATACCTCTATTTCAAAAGGCGGAATAACGCATGAAGAGAAAGAAGACCAAAGAGCTGTCATTTATTTCCTTTAAACATCTCGCCGGCGCCAAATTTATTACTTCTTACTACTTACTTTTTGACCTCTGACCTTATGACTTCTGACCAACAAACTGACTGTTGTTCAAAACAGCTTTTAGTCCAGTTTCTAAAGATGTGAAATCTCGGTTGAGTAACTCTTTCATTTTAGTTACATCTGGTCTGCGTCGAGTCATATCACCCTCTACTAACGCTGGCAGATGAACAATGGCAGAACGAGAATTCGTTTGCTTGATAATAAATTTTGCAAGTTCTAACATAGTCATTTCATTATCGGAACCAATGTTGGCAACGTCATTAACGACTAAGTTATTATAAAAGGCATTCATCGTTGCATCAAGATGATCTTCGATAAAACAAAAAGTTCTTGTCTGCGATCCGTCGCCATAGATGGTAATATCTTTATCTCTCAATGCCGCCGTTAAGAATTTTGTAATGACAAAATCTGAACTTTGCTTTGGTCCATAAGTATTGAATAAACGGAAGATTGTAAAGTCGAGGTCGTATTCTCTTTTGAAAGAACGGAGATATGCTTCACCAACATTTTTTACAATTGCATACGGCAACCTAGAATTCAAAGGCGTTGTGTATTCATTTTGTGGAAACTCAACAGGCTCTCCATAAACTTCAGAAGAGGAAGTATAGAAAACTCTTTTCACTCCTGTATTCTTAGATAAGCTAAGAATGTTGTTGATTCCTGTTAGGTCATTGAGGACCATCACAGGATTAGCTAAAGTTCTTTTTACACCGACAACAGCAGCATAATGAAAAACGTAATCAAAACGATAAGCATGAAAGATGCTTGAGATGTCCATCAAATCATTTGCATCTGCTTTAATAAACTTTACGTTTTGATGGATAGATTTTGGGACTTTTGTAATCGAACCAGTTAAAAGGTTGTCAACGATTACAACATAATTGTCAGGATCACGGGCTAGTCTTTCTGCGAGTGAGCTACCGATGAATCCTGCGCCACCTGTTACAAGTATTTTTCTGGTCATAGTTTTTGGTTGAGAACTCAAATATTACTATTTATTCAATGCAAGCCTTCGTGATTTCTATCAATGTACAATGTTGATGGGTGAAAGCAGGATCTTTGTTTACTAATTTATTTTACAATACTCTAATAATTATTTTACGATCTTTTTAGATTCTTTTATTTCAATTGTCTAATAAAGAAAGTAAGTATTTTCCATAACCGCTTTTCACGAGCGGCTCAGAAACTTTTTTCAATTGAGCTTTATTGATAAACCCTTGTTGAAATGCAATTTCTTCAATACATCCAATTTTTAACCCTTGCCTTTCTTCAATTACCTGAACAAATTGTCCGGCTTGCATCAAGGAGGAAAATGTTCCTGTATCTAACCAAGCGGTTCCTTTATCGAGTATTCCAACTTTTAGATTTCCTTGTTCTAGATAAACTTTATTGATATCAGTAATTTCATATTCTCCTCGTGCACTTGGTTTTAATTTCTTTGCAATTTTAATAACAGAGTTGTCGTAAAAATATAAACCGGGAACAGCAAAATTTGATTTTGGTTTTGCTGGCTTTTCTTCAATGCTAATTGCTTTGTTGTCTTCATCAAATTCAACCACACCATATCTTTCCGGATCGCTTACGTGATACGCGAAAACAATTCCACCATGTGGATCAATATTGCTTTGTAGCACTTGCTGTAACCCTGAACCGTAGAATATATTGTCACCAAGTATCAATGCAACTTTATCTTTACCAATAAATTTTTCTCCAATTACAAAAGCTTGAGCTAGTCCATTTGGAACAGCTTGTTCGGCATAAAAAAATTTGCAGCCAATATTTTTTCCATTACCTAAGAGTCTTTTGAAATGAGGAAGGTCGTGAGGTGTTGATATAATTAAGATCTCATTAATCCCTGCAGTCATCAAAATTGAGAGAGGATAATAAATCATTGGTTTATCATAAACCGGCATAAGCTGCTTGCTCATAGCCAAAGTAAGAGGATGAAGTCGGGTACCGGAGCCGCCGGCCAAGATAATGCCTTTCACGTTATATAGGTAAAATGATGTTTTTATGATAAAAAATAAAGATTCGCAGAGTAGAAAGTCTTTATTTTCCCTCCACTAAATTAAACAAAAATTCAATAAAAGTCCAATGTAAGCTATTGAATTTCTGTAAAAATTCTTATACGAATTATTGAAGCTGAAGAAGGAGATCCATGAATGGATGTATCATTCTTCGAGCCTCTCGTTATAGAATAGGTGAATCGTCTTTTCGAACTTCTAAGTCATCCAATTCAACATCCTCATCTTCATCAAAAATCTGAAACATAGATTCTTTTAAGAAAGCCTTAGTGATAATTCTTTTTTCTAATGAAAGTAATAAAGTCGGCAAGAAAACAAGGTTGCTAATCATAGCTATCAGCAGCGTGATAGAAATCAAAACTCCTAATGCAGATGTTCCGCCAAAGCTAGAAGCAGTAAAGATGAAAAACCCAGAGAATAAAATGACAGCGGTATAAATCATGCTGGGTCCTGTTTCAAAGATTGCGTTCGAAACAGTTTTGGAAATACTTCCGCCATGTCTTCGGAGTTCTTGTCTGTACTTGGTCAAAAAATACATTGTGCCATCAGATGCAATTCCAAAAGCGATAGAGAAAATAAGAATAGTAGAAGGCTTGAGGGCAATGTGAAAGTAGCCCATCATTGCAGCAGTGAGAAGCAATGGAGTCATACTCGGTATTAAAGCGATGACAACCATTCTAAACGACATGAACATAAAAAACATAACACCTCCAATTAATAGAATTGCCATTAAAATACTTTCTTTCAAATTCAATAAAAGATAGTCGTTGTTCTTTAAAAATATAATTGAATTACCAGTGAGTTTGAGATCATAAATTGAAGGATCAAAAATACTGTCAAGTCGAGGGCGAATTTCGTCGAGCAATTTTTTCATTTTGATAGAACCAATATCGGCAACTTGAAAACTAATCCGCGTAGTTTGTTTAGTGCTGTCGAGTATCGACTTAAACATTCGCTGATTTCCTTTTGCATCGTTGGCATAGCCAGAAAGTCTTCCTAGCTCTTCAATATTTGGAATGATGTAATACTTCGGATTGTTATCATTTAATCCCTGATAAGAGAATTTTATTCCTTCAGCAATAGAGACAGGCTCGCTGAACTCAGGATAATTAGCAAGTACTTTTTGAAGCCGATTAATTTTATAAAGTGTTTTTAATTCTAAGGCCCCTTTTGGTTTTTTAGTATCCACAGAAACTTCAAAAGGCAAAACACCTCTGAAGTTAGCCTCGAAAAATTTCAGATCTTTATAAATAACATCTTTTTTAGGTAAGTCATCGACAACAAATCCAACAGTTGTAATCTTCATCATTCCAAAAATACTTACTAAGACAATGATTGAAACAGTAACATAAATTCTGAATCGATAAGCATGAACCCAATGATCAACTTTTTCAAGAATTACATTAAGTGTTTTTCTTTCTAAGTGTTTAACTTGTCGCGCAGATGGTGGTGGAAGAAAGCTAAATACAAGCGGAATAAAAACCAGCGATATTAAATAGGTCACCATTACATTAATCGAAGCAATAATTCCAAATTCAATTAATACATCGCTATGAGTAAATGCAAAAACTAAAAAACCGATGGAAGTAGTTACGTTGGCAAAAAAAGTGGAAACGCCTATACGATAGATAGATCTAGCAAGAGCTTTTATTTTATTTCCATGTTTAGCATATTCTTGCTGATATTTATTCAGTAGTAGAATACAGTTTGGTAATCCAATGACGATGATTAAAGGCGCAATTAAACTAGTAAGAATGGTTATTTGAAAACCAAATAATACCAAGGTTCCAAACGACCAGATTACGCCAAGTATTACCACAATCATTGGAAACAGAACGGCATAAAAACTTCTAAAGAAAACGAAGAGAATGAAAGCTGTTACAACAATAGCTAACAGCATAAACATTTTCATTTCAGAAAGTATCTTTTGTGAAACTGCTGTGCGAATGTATGGCAGTCCTGAATAATGCAAGTTGAGATGATGAGCAAGTGCAAATTTTTCACTCAACTCCTTAACTTGATTCACTGTGCCAATTCTGCTCTTCGTGTTTAATTTTGTTTGGTCTAATGTGATAGCCATCAACGTAACTTTGGTAGCAGGATTATAGAGCAGACCTTCATAGAAAGGAAGATTATTAATTTCATCGCGCAGACTATCTGCTTCTGCCTGAGAAGTTGGTCTATGAGAAATAAGAGGTTTGAAATCGAGTTTATGAAGACTGTCGTTTCGCGTTACATGAAAAGCGCGAGCTATCGAAACAACTTCTTGAATTCCGTCCACTGCTTTGATATCATTTGTTAAGTCGTACCAATCGCCCAAGAGACTGCGCTGCCAAATACTGTCACTTTGAAAACCGATGACCATGACAGAACCATCCTCTCCAAATTTTTTCTTGAACTTGAGATATTCAGCATAAGTTGAATCTGATGGTGGAAGAATTTTAGCACCTTCATAGGATAATTTCACAAAAGTGGCCATGTAGACCATTCCAGCTGTAAGGGAAAGAAGTATAATAAGAGATACAACTCTGTATCTTAATATGATACGCGCGGCAGCTTTGAGCATAGGAGGCATTTAAACAATGGATAAATGTAAAAAAAAATGCATCCATTTCTACGATTATTCAATTGAAATTTACCGGATTTAAAAGCAGTTTTTTGGCAACTGTTTATACGAAATCTTTAGGATTAAAAACCCCCGTATGCTTTCGTTAATTCTCAAAATAAAAATTCTATGCTCGTTTCTTCGACAGTCCACGGAAAAAAAATCTATTTCATACTTTCGTTATTTCTTACGATTAAAAAAAATGTGAAACTTTCTTCGGGAGTCAATTGGAAAGTTATCTTCGGCAAGTTCAAAAAAATAGGAATGTTTGAAGTTTGAAATAAAAGAAGACATGCAAAAGAATGTGATTATATTTACCGCAAAATAAACAGAATATGTACGAGACGTTAAGACCGATTCTCACTTCTGAATTACAAGAAATTGTTTCAGCAGGACTTCATAAAAAAGAAAGAATAATAAGTACTCCTCAAGGAGCTGATATTGTTGCCAATGGAATTTCAGTTATTAATTTTTGTGCAAACAATTATTTGGGTTTAAGTTCACATCCCAAAGTAATTTCCGCTGCTAAAAGAGCCATTGATACGCATGGTTTTGGAATGTCGAGTGTTCGTTTTATTTGTGGTACACAGGATATTCATAAGGAATTAGAAGAAAAAATTTCAAATTATTTGGGAACAGAAGATACTATTCTTTATGCTGCAGCCTTCGATGCTAACGGTGGAATTTTCGAACCACTCTTCAATGATCAAGATGCTTTGATTAGTGATGAATTAAATCATGCTTCAATTATTGATGGAGTGAGGTTGTGTAAGGCTCAAAGATTTCGGTACAAACACAATGATATGAATGAACTTGAAAAAGTGTTGCAAGAGACGCAGCATTTACGTCATAGAATGATTGTAACAGATGGAGTTTTTAGCATGGATGGAACAATTGCTCAACTTGATAAAATTTGTGAGTTATCAGAAAAGTACACTGCACTCGTCATGATAGATGAATGTCATGCTAGCGGTTTCATGGGAAAAACTGGGCGAGGAACACATGAACATCACAACGTCATAGGTAAAATTGACGTCATAACCAGTACACTTGGGAAAGCGTTAGGTGGTGCTATGGGTGGTTTTACGAGTGGAAGAAAGGAAATTGTCGACATCCTTCGTCAGCGTTCCCGTCCCTATTTATTTTCTAACTCATTAGCTCCAAGTATTGTTGGCGCATCCATTGCTGTTATTGATATGTTGAGTGAAACGACCGAGCTGCGAGATAAGCTATGGGAAAATACAAAGTATTTTAGAAGAGAAATATCAAAAGTTGGTTTTGATATAAAACCTGGCGAACATCCAATTGTTCCCATCATGCTTTATGATGCAAAGCTTGCACAAGAATTTGCAACTAAGCTGATGGATGAAGGAATTTATGTAGTTGGCTTTTTCTATCCAGTTGTTGCAAAAGGAAATGCAAGAATTAGAGTTCAAATTTCTGCAGCTCATGAAAGAGAACATCTGGATAAAGCAATTGCAGCATTCAAGAAAGTTGGTTTAGAATTGGGAGTATTAAAGCCGTAACGGAAGAAATGATTTCAATTTATACTGACGGCAGTTCAAAAGGAAATCCTGGTCCCGGTGGATATGCAGTGGTGATGATTGCAGGTCATCATCGAAAAGAAATTTCAGAGGGATTTAGGTTGACAACAAATAACCGAATGGAATTGATGAGTGTTTGTGTTAGTTTAGAAACTTTAAAAAATGAGGGCGAAAAGGTGACAATTTATTCCGATTCTAAATACGTTGTAGATTCTGTCGAAAAGAAATGGGTTTTTGGATGGGAGAAAAAATATTTCCACGATAAAAAAAATCCTGACTTATGGATAAGGTTTTTGAGAGCTTATCGAAAACATGATGTGAAATTTATTTGGGTGAAAGGACATGCTTCTAACAAGGAGAATAATCGATGTGATGAGTTAGCCGTTATTGCCGCTTCGGGGTCCAATTTGAAAGTAGATTTGGAGTATGAAAAAATTTATAAAGCGGGAATTTAAATTAATTGTCATTCATTAAGTGGTTTATAACTTTTATTAATTGAGAATGATTCTAACCATAATTGCCCAACCAATGAATTTATTTAACTTTCATTGACACTAATTATTATTGTTATTAATTATTTTTAATTTCAAAACCGTTGATTTTAGTGGCTCAATCAATGTTTTGTTCTTGACTATTTTCTTTGTGTTGAATGTTTAATTCAACTAATTAATCATCGAGCAACAAAATTTTCATGAATAATTTGTTTTTTTAAGTTTTGTCAGCTAAATTTATATCGATTTAACACTTTTTAATTTCTTTTACCATGATTAAAACAATTATAATTGACAATGAAATTGCCAATCGTGAAGTATTGGCAAATTTAATTACCGAAAATTGTTCGAGAGTAGAAGTATTGGATTCATGCAATGGTTTGGATGATGGTATTAAATCAATTGCCAATCACAAGCCAGAGTTGGTTTTCATTAATTTGGACATCACTGGGCCTTATGGACTCGAATTATTTCTTCATCATCGTGCATATAATTTTGATGCAATTTTTACAACAAGCAATCATAAATCGGTTTTAATAGGTGACCACATAAATATGGATGATTTCTTATCTATTCCGCTAGATAAGGAAGACTTCTTAGTTGCTTTTTTAAATGCGGAAAAAAGAATCTATAAAAAAAGATTTTACCAGCAGTCGGATAATATTTTGCAAAACATTCGATATTTAAATGAGCACAAAAAAATTGCACTGCCAACTCAAAAAGGCTTTGAGTTGATTTGTATTAAAGACATCATAAGATGTGAGGGAGATAATAATTATACCATTTTTCATATCAATGGCAAAAGTAAAATCATGGTGTCAAAAACATTGAGAGAGTTTGAAGAGATGCTTTCTGACTTTCACTTTTTAAGAGTTCACCAGTCGCATCTTGTTAATTTGAGATATGTAAAACATTATGACCGTGGCGATGGTGGATGGCTAACGCTTGAAGACAATACTGTTGTTGATGTAGCAAGAAAGCGAAAAGATGAGCTGATTAAAAGATTGACGACTCTTTTTTAAAGGTGTCAATTAATTATTTGTTATTTCAACGGAAACTATTCATTAATTAAAAAATAAATTAGTTAACTATTAAAATTCCGAATTATAAATGGCGTTTGTTTATCGAAGCTGAATAATTTATTTTTATTTCAATCTTTCATTATTAAGAAGTTGATTTTTGTCAAATTTGAATTTTAAGTTGGCAAATTAGCAAGTGTTTACAAGGGGCATACATTACAAAGGATTATTAAAATTTTCAATATGAATTATCTCATCATTTTTTTAACAATACTAACAATTCTATTTATGGGTTTTTGCATTCATTCTTATTTTAAGAATAACAGATTATTGCAAACAAAAAAGAATCGAACTTCAGGAAAGACGAATATTCGAATTTGTTATTATGAGCAGGAAATTCTTACTTCTCAAAATACATCGGTTCATTTTGCGGTTCCCTCAAACATCGCACTTGAAATAATGGAGACTTCTTTGCTTTTGTTTTATTATCAATTGAATAATTCAGAATGGCATTATGCCGATGGAACAGGTGTCATTAAAAATGGTGAAACAAAGTTTTATATGTCTTCGTCTGGGATAAATTTTTATTTACATGGGATAGATGGCCAATCCTATAGCGGTCCAATCATTACTATAGATAAATTTAAACTGATTGTAGTTCCAAAGCATGTAATCTATAGTAGTGGAGTAGGCAATGTTCACAATTACCACGAAGTGATTCGTAATTTAGGTCTCTTATTAGCCATGGTTTTCGTGTCTAGTTAATTTCTCATTATTATTATGATGAATAGGCCCGCGGAAATTGTTTTTTGATAAATTGTTCTACTGCAGAATTAATTTTCCACTACCAGTTATTTGTTTATCTACTCTGTAGGGATTCCCAGAATAATAAATGTTGCCAGTATAATTTATTTCTGCTGACATTTCTTTTTCCACATGAATTGTACAGCTCCCTGTGGAAGAATTTCTAATATAAAAATAGTCCACAATTAGTTGGCTAGCTTCCAAAATCCCAACGTCATTGATATATGAAAAAACGACGCCCGAATAACCTTTCGCATGAATATCTGCTCGTCCAATATTATTGACAAGATGAGAAATGTGATTATTCAGTAGCAACTGATAACTCCCACTAGCGTTCCAGCTATCAAAAAAGAACTCGTTCGTTTTAATAGAATCCATGCAAGTAATACTACCACTTCCGTAGGACTGGATTTTTTGTGGATTTCTAAGTCCTACTTTTACAATATATTTATTAGCAAAACTTCTCACCCAATTACATTTGTTTTCATTTCTAATATAAAGTGTGCCATTTTCTACTTCAGTAATTATTCCATTAATCAAATGCGCTCCTGCAAAAACTTGAATAAAGTTGTCTGTATCAGAATAAAGTATAACATCCACATTGTCCTTCATATTTATATTGCTGAAAGCTGCACTCGATCGATATTGCAAAATTTCATCGCCTGTACTTTTAACGCAATCAAACAGGTGATCCTTATTGCAATTGGTGAACACCAATAAAAGTGAAATAAATAAAACTGTGGCCTTCATAATTTATTTTTCTTAAAGACATACCCGAATCCAAATTCAACAAAGTCAGCTCTTGCATAATGCGTTTTCAAATTCATACAGATAAACACATGATTAAAATATTGTCGTACTCCGATTCTATGATAAATATTTCCATCTTCCTTCCATCTGGAAAAGAGATAATACCCCATGTTAAAAATAAGTGCTGTTTTGCCAACATGTATTTCATAAGCTCCATAAATTCCCCAACGTAAATTGTCTGTATTGCCTTTTAAGGTTTCCCCTCTCTGTTGTAACCGAGCAGCAAGAGAATTGTCATAAAATAAGTCTGTACCGATTCCCCAGTTATTATTTCTTTTGATAGGTATTGTTTTTAAAAAAGAAATTACACCTGCCGTATATTTTTTTCCACTTGGCGGATATATTTTTTTTGATCCTGCTCCTGCATAAATATTCCATTCAGGTTTTCTGTTTTCATTGGTTGATAGAATATTTTTATGTAAAACCATTTTGTCACCGAAAAACTTAGTGTAAGCTAAATTGATTGTTGCTACGTTTATTCCCAGGTTTGGCAATTCATAGGCTCCATTAGAATAGTGAGTTATTCCTGCGGAAATTTCTAAACGCGATGAAGCGGCCAAATCTTTTTCATAGTGCAAGTCGAAATGTATCACACCATTTAAATGAGAACCAAGAGCTGCATTTTTGTAATTACTTTCGGCATTGAAAACTTTCTCAACCCAGCCTAGTCCAATTCCATAGCGAAAAACAAATTTATTATCTTTCTTATTACTGAATGGAAAGTCTAAGTATGGGTAAATTGCAATACCATAACCAAGACGTTTTGGGCTGCCTAAATTGAAATATGCAATGGTCAACCCTTTTTCAGGAAATAGAAAATCTTTTTCCCACTCTTCTTTTCCATAAGATAAGCGAGCAATTGAAAATTCAAAACCTGTGATATGTTTTTCTTGAAGGAGAACCAAAACCGGACGATGGGCGATGAGAAATCCAAAGTCGCCTCTTACTGAAATCGCAAAACGACCCTTAGTGGAATCAGCAATTTCTGCATGAATTAAATTTATAGAAAAAAATAGAAATAAAGTATAAAGCAATATGAGATTACGCTTCATCAATATGATATTTGTAGTTGAGTTATTTTGTCTTCAGCAGCTAAATATAATGAAAGCAATTTTTCTTTTAATTCAGACGAATTTAAATTAGTATTTGAATTATTCCATTTTTCAAATTCTTTTCCACTCAATCCTGATGCAGTATAAATTCTTGCTTGCACTTCTTGAATATATTTTAGACAATATTTTTTAAAACTTAAGAGCGATGAATTTTTGGCTGATGAAAATAATAAATCTATTCCTTGATCCAACGTGCTGATGTTTTTGTTAATTGTTAAATAGTTTTTTAAATCTTCCGCAACAGAATATTTGTCCCATTGTCCAACTTTTTGCATCGCTTTTTTATAAACATATATCACATTTTCAGAATCGTTTTCAGTGTAATAAAAAGTCAGATTTGTTAAGACTTCATTGCTTGAGTCATTTTCCAATTGCTTAGCTACTTCTCTTCCCCGAACAGCATCAGAATTCCACATTTTTTTAAAAGCAGTTGCGACAACTAAATGAGAAATATCTTTCAAACAGGTTTCGTAAATCGGAATTGAAACACTTTTAGGATAATATGAAGAAAGAAGTTCTAATGCAGAAGAGCGGTTTTCTGTAGAGGAATCATGGAGAGCAATAAGAATGATTTTATCTTGAATTGATAAAGGATTATTCTTACAAACAGAACTAGAAAAGTTCAATGCTACTTTTCTTACTAAGTAGGATGGGTCATCAAATGCTTTTAGTTGAATTTTTGAGCCTGGAGAATCAACATCTGTGAAAACTCCAATCTCGTTGATAATATCTAATCGATCTAAAATATTTTTACTATGATTAAATAGATAAACATTTTCATCAATATTCCTTTCTGTTTTTATAGTACCCACTAAAGTTCTATCCCCATCTACTACCACTGCCTCTGGTTGATGAATCATAGGAAAAGAAAATATCTGTTCTGTTTGGTCCAAAAGAATTTTCTTTCTTACTATACTATCATTAAAATAAAAGTCAACTGTCAACGGTAAACGGTATAGAGGGTATTTGGCTAGATTTTGATGCTGACTTATCTCCACTATTTCTTTGTTCTCAGTCGAACTCCAAGATTTCGTCACCGTTAATTGAGGGTGCCCTCCTTTTTTAAACCACTGATTGAAAAACCAATTTAAGTCTTCCCCACTAATTTTTTCAAAAGCATCGCGAAGTTGATCAACTTCTGCGCTTGAGTATTGATAAGTCGTTAAATAAAAATTTAAACTTTTAAAAAATGCAGAATCTCCCAAATAGTTTCTGAGCATATTTAAAATGCACCCACCTTTATTATATGAAATAAAATCGAACAATTGTTCCTTATCGTCATAGGAGTGCCGAATGAGAGGCGAATCTTTAGAAGCGGATTTGACCAAGTAATAATTTAACTCTTCAATGAGATGCGATTCAGCATTTGTTCTTCCATATTTATAATCGCGCCATAAATATTCCGAGTAATTGGCAAAGCCCTCGTTCAAAGTTATATTTGCCCATGAGCGACAAGTCACTAAATTTCCAAACCAATGATGAAAAAGTTCATGTGCAATATAATCTTCATAGTTGGCATCTTTGTAATCACCCGGATCTTGTTGCATGTTAGTACCATGAACAACAGCGGTAACATTCTCCATCGCTCCAGAAATATAATCATGAACAACTATCTGACTAAATTTCTGCCAAGGAAAAGGAATTCCTGTTAAGTGTGAAAAGTATTCTATCATTTCAGGAGTATTTCCAAAAACTAGTCGAGCATATTTTTCATAGGGAGGATCAACGTAGTAGCTAATTTCTTTTCCTCTCCAATAATCTTTTATAATGGAAAAATTTCCCGCAGCAATCATTATTAAATAAGGGGCAGCAGGCAAATTTTGATTCCAATGATCAGTTTTAGTTTTGTCGCCATTGTATTTTGTTTCCACTAAAAGGCCATTGGAAAGTGTGGTCAAAGCACTATCGACTGTTAGGAATATTTCCCAAGTAGTTTTTTGTTCTGGAGATTCTATTGTTGGAAACCAAACTGAATTACTTTCCATTTCTCCTTGAGTCCAGAATTCAGTAGGAGAAAAGGTACTGCTGCTATCAGCATTAATAAAATAAAAACCCTTTTCTTTTATTGATCCAACTCCTGCTAGAGAAACATTTTCTGGATAGGCAGAATAGGCAATCCTTAAGGTAATATTTTCATTGGCCTCGTAAATTTTTGGTAAGTGAATGTTAATTTGTTGAGAATCGTAAGTGAAATTAAGATTAGTAAGAATGGTTTCGTTTTTTAATTCAACACTGTATATTTTCATTGCCAGAGCATTTAATTGAATGCTATCGCTAGGATAAAAATGTTGATGCAAAGTAATTTCCGCAAGACCTTGAATTTCTTTCTGTCTCCATTTTGGTGTGATGAATAATTTGGTGTGCACTAAATCAGCCACTCTTGTATAAGCACCTTTGTAGGTTGGAATACGATAAGTAGGTGCATTTTTGTGTTTCGAATTTGCTATTTCTTTTGAGGGTTTACAAGAAATTAAAACTAAGAGCAGACTTAAAAAGAAGAGAAGCTTTTTATACATTTTTCAAAGATAGAATTTGCTCAAAAGGGATTTACTATAAAGAGGAATTATTTTTAATAGGAGAGAGTTGTCCTTTTAAAATTTCGAGTATTTTTAACCAATGTGATAAATTGAGAATTAGTTGAGCTTTTCAAAGCGACTTTCAGTTGAGTTAATGAAAATTATCTATATTTACTCCATGTATAAAGTACAAGTAAATAAAAAGTCATTTTCTGTTGAGAAAGATGGGGAACTATTCAATATTGACGGACAGTCAGTAGAAGCGAACATACTTGAATATAAAGAAGGGAAGTTCCATGTTTTGAGTAATAATAAATCGTATTCTACAGAAATTCTTTCTCACAATAAAGAAGAGAAATCTTTTCAAATCAAAGTCAACCGCTCGATATTTTCTGTTACTGTGCAAGACAAATTTGATCAACTTCTCAAGCAGATGGGCATTGATGTTGGCGCGGGCAAAAAAGTAAACGATATAAAAGCTCCGATGCCTGGAATGGTCATTCAAGTGATGGTTGAACCAGGTCAGACGATTAAAAAAGGAGATGCCATAGTCGTATTAGAAGCTATGAAAATGGAAAATATTTTGAAGTCGCCTTCAGATGGAGTTATTAAAAAAGTTCACGTTTTAAAAGGTGATAAAGTTGAAAAGAACCAAGTGATGGTTTTTTTAGATTGAGATATCAGTTTTATTGATTAATGTTACGCAACTTATATTTTTTCATTCCTTCATTTTAAATGCAAGCGAGTTCATTTAAAAAATTGAATTTGACTTACAATTGGAATTTTGAATTACCAATCCTTATCCTTAGGTTTGGTTCCTATAGAGTAATAGATTCCCATGCGAAAGATTATAATTGTACTAGCACTGCTGTTGACTAATTTCATAGCCAATGCTCAAGAGATTTCAGGCGTTATAAAAGATGAAAACAGTAAAGAAACACTGATAGGCGCAACGGTTGTAATCAAGGGCACAAGTGAAGGAGCAACTACAGATTATGATGGTAAGTTTAAATTTTCTACCGCCCAGAAATTGCCATTTATTTTAGTGATTACTTCCATAGGTTATGGAATGAAAGAGATTAATGTTTCAGACATCGATCAACCGATAAATATTCTTTTGTCATCTAAGCAAGTAGAGTTGAAAGGTGTGACAGTGACAGGAAGTCGTGTTTCCGAGAAGCAAAGAGAAGCACCACTAACCGTTGAGAGTATAGATTTGATTGGAATAAAACAGATCGCACAAAATTCTTTTTACGAAGCGCTGGGAACTTTAAAAGGAGTTGACTTGACAAGTGCATCTCTTGGGTTTACAATTATTAATACACGAGGATTTAACAGTACATCACCGGTTCGCTCTTTACAACTAATTGATGGAGTCGATAATCAATCGCCAGGATTAAATTTCTCTCTTGGAAATTTCTTGGGGTCCTCAGAGTTAGATGTTTTAAAAGTTGATTTGATTGCGGGTGCAAGTTCTGCTTACTATGGACCAAATGCATTCAATGGAGTAGTGAGTATGACAACGCGAAGTCCATTTGTTAAGCCAGGTCTTGAAGTTTCTTTCAAAGCGGGAGAGAGAAATTTAATAGAGACAGCTATACGGTGGTCGCAGGTTTTCAAAAATAATAAAGGAGAAGAAAAGCTAGCATATAAAGTAAATATGTTTTTCATGAAGGCTCATGATTGGGAAGCCAATAATTTAAGTGCAACTCCTGAGTCCCGAAATAACACCAAGAATCCTGGAGGATACGATGCTGTGAATATTTATGGTGATGAATATTATTCAACCAGTGATTATTCAAGACTACCTTCTACAAATCCCGGTTTGATAACTTACTATAGAACTGGCTATGCTGAAAAAGATTTAGTGGATTACAACACGCAAAATTTTAAAGCGTCTGCCGTTGTTGTGTACAAAGTAAAACCAAGTACAGAGTTGACAATTGGTTCTGCCTTAGGTAATGGAACAACTGTGTATCAAGGAGACAATAGATATAGTTTAAAAGATATTTTATTTTTGCAACATAAGGTTGAACTGAAGAAAGAGAACAAGTATTTCATTCGCGCATACATGACAGATGAAAATGCTGGCAAATCATACGATGCATTTTTTACTGCGTTATTATTACAAAGTGCATCCAAGTCCGATTTCTTCTGGAGTCAATCTTATAGGAATTTTTGGACATTGCCAGCTAATAATTTTTTTAATAAAGAAAGAAATTTCCCAGGCTATCCTCAACCACCTGCTTTTGGCTCGCCGAATTATCAAGAGAATTATACTATCTATTTAAATAGTATAAATCCATTTTTACTAACTAATTATTATGATTCATTACAAAAATATCATAATGGTGCAAGAGCCTATACGGATGCTTTAGTAAATCCGGCTCAGAATTCAGTTGCATTTTATGCACCAGGTACTGTGCGATTTGATTCATTGTTTAATTTGATTACTACCCGAAAGTCTTTTTCGGAAGGCGGAAGTCGTTTTTATGATCAATCGAAATTGTACCATGTTCAAGGCGAATATAAATTCACACCAAAATTTTCTGATATAATCGTTGGAGCTAATTACAGAATGTATCGTCCTACTTCCGATGGGACAATTTTTAGTGACACATCAGGAAGAAAAATCCGTGTTTCTGAATGGGGAACGTATGTTGGATTGGAGAAGAAAGTGGCAGACGATAAAGTGAAAATTAATTTAACCACAAGAGTAGATAAAAATCAAAACTTCAATTTACTTTTTTCGCCAGCTTTGTCTGCCGTTTACACGGTGAATCCTAAGCATATTGTAAGGGCAAGTTTTTCTTCAGCAATCAGAAATCCAACTTTAACCGATCAATATTTATATTACAATGTTGGTCGTGCTAAATTACTTGGCAATATATCGGGTTATGATTCTCTTGTAACGATACCGTCATTGATTAATGCGTTTTCAGGATTTACAAATATTGACACCTTAAAGTACTTTAATCTTGATCCGGTTCGGCCTGAAAAAGTAAAGACATTTGAGGTTGGCTATAGGGCTTCTTTTTTCGATCATGTTTATGTTGATGCAAATTATTATTATAGTATTTATACTGATTTTATTGGTTATACAATCGGGGCAGATGTAACTACTAGTCGTCCTGCGGGGTTGCCTGAACAAATTACGATCAACAATGTCTATCGTGTAGCGAGCAATTCAAAAGAAAAGGTCAATTCACAAGGGTTCAGTATTGGAGTGAATTATTATATCGGAAAATATTTTAGCCTGAATGGAAATTATTCGTGGAACGAATTGAACAAACATGGCTCAGAAGATCCAATTATTCCCGCCTTCAATACTCCGAGAAACAAATACAATCTTGGATTTTCAGGTAGAGAAATTGAAGCGGTATTGTTCAATAAAATCAAACTGAAAAATTATAGTTTTAATATCAATTATAAATGGGTGCAAGGATTTTTGTTTGAAGGATCACCTCAATTTACAGGAGAAATTTCAGATTACAATTTGTTAGATTGTCAAGTCAGTAAATCTATTCCTAAAATCAAATCTGTTTTAAAGCTAGGCGCATCGAATTTATTAAACAATGAGCACTACGAAGTCTATGGCGGCCCTCTAGTAGGACGATTAGCTTATTTTTCTATTATCGTTTCTCTGACAAAATAAGGTGTACGTCTCATTGCATTTATTATTTGATAAACAGCCAAACTCATTTTGCTAGCTTCAATTTTTTTAGAAACTAAATTGAATTTATAGGCAAATCTTGACAAACTGCCTAAAAAAGCAGAATGCGAATTTTATCGTTGCTGTTTAAGCTTTGAGTATAAATAATAAACTAGGATGAAAATCAGAGGTAAATGTTATGATTTGAGTGCGGTATTTTTCGAAAAAATAATTACTTTTACAAGACCAAAAATCTGACTATGAAAAAAAATTTACTCCAATTATGTATGATTGGGATTGCTTTATTTGTTTCGCCAAATATCAATGCCCAACGTTATCTGACAGAAGTTTTTACTGATGTTTCAGTAACATCGAATGTTGTTTATGGAAACAACATCACCATTTTCCCAACAGGAACCCCTAATGCTCAAGATTTAAAAATGGATATGTATCAACCAGTAGGTGATGCTGCTCCAATTCGTCCACTAATCATTTATCTACACACAGGAAGTTTTATTCCTGCTGTTGCTAATCAAAATCCAACAGGTGGAAAGACTGATTCAGCGACTGTAGAAATGTGTAAGCAATTTGCTCGTCGTGGTTATGTTGTTGCAAGTGCAACTTATCGTCAAGGATGGGTTCCAACATCACCAGATCAAGATGTTCGTACTGGAACACTTCTACAAGCAGTCTATCGCGCTCTTCAAGATGCTAAAGTATGTGTGCGTTATTTTTATGAGGAAGCTACGATCAATGGAAATCCGTTCGCAGTTGACACGAATCACATTATACTTTGTGGTCAAGGAACAGGCGGTTACATAGCAATGGCTTATGCTACGTTAGACAAGCCATCTGAAATTACGTTGAGCAAGTTTTTATCTACAACGAACAATGCTACGTATGGTTTTTCAATTGGAGGTCCATTTGTGAACCAGTCTTTGTTTGGAGATTATGATGGCTATGGAGGTAATCCAGGATTAAATAATGCCAATAATCATGTTGGTTATAGCAACCATGTTAGTTTTATTATAAACATGGGTGGAGCTTTAGGCGATAGTTCATGGTTAGAAGCTGGTGATGCTCCAATGGTTGCATTCCATGTTACAAATGATCCTTTCGCACCTTATGGTGATGGTCCAGTTTTCGTTCCAACTTCACCTCCACAATTTGTGGTTGATGTAAGTGGTAGTCGCACGGTAATTACGAAATCAAATTTGTTAGGAAATAATTCTTGTTTTAATACAGCTGGTTTTACAGATCCTTATACTCTTGCGGCAAATGCAAACAATGGTGGGCAAGATGGATTGTTCCCATTTTTACGTCCAACACCTCCATTTGCACCTGGAGAAGCGGGACCATGGGAATGGTATGATTCTACTGCATTAACAGTTTACGCTCCATTACTTGGATTGTCAGCTTCTGCAGGAACTCAAGCTTACATGAACGGCTTAGGTACAAATCCAGATATGTCTAAAGCAAAAGCGTTGGCTTATATCGATACTATCCAAAACTATGTTAATCCAAGAATTGTTTATTGCTTAGGATTGACTGATGGAATTACAGAAAATTTATTGAACAAAGTGATTTCGGTTTATCCGAATCCATCATCTTCTCAATTTACTATCTCTGCAGATGGTACAACTTTGAATTTGACTTCGGTTGAAATGGCTGATATCACAGGAAGAGTTATTTGGAAGAAAGAGAAACTCTCTGGCTCTTCAGCAACATTCTCTAGAGGGAATTTGAGTAATGGAATTTATGTTCTACGAGTGACAACTGATAAAGGAGTTGTAAGTAAACGAGTAACGTTGCAATAAAGTAAACAGATTATAAAAAGGCCGAAGTTTCCAATTGGAAGTTCCGGCCTTTTTTATTGTCTATTAATTTCCCGCGGACTGCCGCAGAAGAGCCGAAGAATTTTAGTCAAGAGAATCTGCGAAAGTCTGCGGGAGAAATTAGTTCCCGCGGACTGCCGCAGAAGAGCCGCAGAATTTTAGTCAAGAGAATCTGCGAAAATCTGCGGGAGAAATTAGTTCCCGCGGACTGCCGCAGAAGAGCCGCAGAATTTTAGTTTAGAGAATCTGCGAAAATCTGCGGGAGAAAATATTTCCCGCGGACTGCCGCAGAAGAGACAAAGAATTTTAGTCTAGAGAATCTGCGAAAATCTGCGGGAGAAAATATTTCCCGCGGACTGCCGCAGACGAGCCGCAGAATTTTAGTCTAGAGAATCTGCG
>JANLRG010000755.1:0-18332 GCA_031361545.1 Bacteroidota bacterium | reverse complement strand
CTCAATTCTCAATTCTCAATTCTCAATCTACAATTAATAGTTCTATTCACAGTCTTCAATTCTCAATCTTCCATTCCCCAAAGTGGTCCCACCAGGAGTCGAACCTGGATCTTAGGTTTCGGAAACCTACATAATATCCACTATACTATGGGACCAGATATTAGTTAGCTTTTAGCCCGGAAGAAAATGTTGATCGGCACTCCATGAAAATTAAAACGCTCTCTCAATTTATTTTCTAAGAACCTTCCATAAGACTCATTGACATATTGAGGTAGATTACAAAAGAAAGCGAATTGTGGTGTAGGAGTAGGGAGTTGAGTGATGTATTTAATTTTGACATATTTCCCCTTGACAGCAGGAGGAGCATAGCTTTCAATTAACGGGAGAAAAAAGTCGTTCAGCTCTGAAGTTTTAATTTTCTTTTTTCTATTTTCATAGACTTCGATTGCAAGTTCAAGGGCTTTCAATACTCTTTGTTTTTCAAGTACAGAGGTAAAAAGAATCGGCACGTCTGTAAAGGGAGAAAGTTTGTCAAGAATTTTATCTGTAAACTTTTTAGCAGACGAGCTGTCTTTATTTTCCATCAAGTCCCATTTGTTGACAATAAAAACAACACCCTTTCTATTTTTCTCAATCAAATGGAAGATGGCAAGATCTTGAGCTGTGAGTCCATTCGTTGCATCAATCATCATCAAGCAAACATCTGCTTCTTCAATGGCACGAATTGAACGCAAGACAGAATAAAATTCAAGATCTTCTTTTACTTTATTTTTCCTTCTTACTCCTGCGGTATCAATCAATAAAAAATCATGACCAAATTTATTATAGCGTTGATGAATGGCGTCTCTGGTTGTTCCGGCAATTGGTGTAACGATACTTCTTTTTTCATCGAGTAGAATATTCAACAGAGATGATTTTCCCACATTTGGCTGACCGATAATTGCAAAGCGAGGAAGCCCTTCCGTTTCATCAACAAATTCTTTTGGTAAAGCTTCAACTAGTGCGTCGAGCAACTCTCCTGTGCCGCTACCATTGATTGCAGAAATGCAATAAGGTTCTCCTAATCCAAAATTATAAAACTCTGCAGACTGTGCAGCTCTTTGATGATTGTCAACTTTGTTTGCAACAACAAATACTTTTTTACCACTCTTGCGTAACATCGATGCTACTGCATCATCAAGATCTGTAATTCCAATTTCAACATCTACAACAAAAAGAATAACATCGGCTTCTTCAATTGCTACTTCCACTTGCTCGCGAATCATTCCTTCAAAAGCGTCATCAGACCCGCGCACATATCCGCCAGTATCGA
This sequence comes from Bacteroidota bacterium, assembly GCA_031361545.1. Classification (GTDB taxonomy): domain Bacteria; phylum Bacteroidota; class Bacteroidia; order AKYH767-A; family 2013-40CM-41-45; genus JADKIH01. The sequence goes on along the minus strand of JANLRG010000755.1, from coordinate 17,020 downwards.
TGACTGAAAATTTCTTGCCTATCCACTCCGAATGTCCATAATGTCGATCACGAGTCACACCACTTTGTTCGTCTACGATAGCAGTCCGAGTTTCGGTAAGGCGATTAAATATTGTCGATTTACCGACATTAGGTCTCCCTACGATTGCTACAATTGATGACATGACTAAGTTTTTTGTACTCCCAATCAGAGAGTTTAATTTGATTTTTGAAATGATAAAAAAGACAATCAGTCGGAAAACGAGAAAATTGGCAATTTTAAACAGTTCTTTGTTTTATCTAACAGTGAATGATGACTGTGAGAATTTTCGCAAAAGTAAGAAAATTTGGGTCAAAAGAAAGGGGGATTATGAGAATAATGGAATGCCTATTTAAGTCGTGAAAAAGGTAAATCCGCTATTCATCTCTTTCCCATCAGCACTTTTGTAATTAAAAAAATGTGCAAGAGCTGAATCTAAGCCTCAGATGAAAAATAAATTTATTCGACTTTTAGTTGCGGTAACAATTTACATGGTGATATAAATATTTAATCTGAAGAATTGAAAATCTCGCTTTTTCCCTTCTATTAAGGTTTATTTGAACGAATAGAATTTTTTTGTTTTAATTAAATTGGAATATTGGTTAACATTAAAATAAAGAGCCCGCATTTTTACCAATCAAATTGTCACATTTGTGTAATTCACCGTTTGAAATATGAAATAAGTTTTTAATTTGCAGAACCTTAAACATATACACAAAATGAAACAATCCACACTTTTTACTTGGAAAAGGATATCTATTTCCAGTTTTCTCATCATTCTTTTATCGTTCACATTTCAAACTAAGGCTCAATCACCTTCTAACGCTTTGGATTTTGATGGCACAAATGACTATGTGAACATTAGCCCAATTATTAGCTATAGTAGCACATTCACGCTTGAAGGCTGGATTAAAACTAGTAGTGCATCCGCCTTAATGTTTACATGGGGAAATTCTACTGTCAATGGATATGTGTTGTTTGGATTAAATCTTGGACGACTCCGACTAGCGGTTGGTGATGGTGCAGGGATAGATCAGTTAGATGGTATCTCAACCATCAACGATAATACTTGGCATCACATAGCAGTGGTGAAAAATGGTTCATCGGTTACTTTTTATAAAGATGGAATAGCAGATGGAACAGCAACAACATCGAGAACACCGGCAACGATTACAACAACGGGAATTGGTGCAGGATTTTTAAATAATATTTTACAAGGATTTCAGAACGAAAGGTTAGATAATATTCGCCTATGGAATGTTGTGAGAACGCAACCACAAATTCAAAGCAATATGAATTGTGAACTGGGTTCACAAGCAGGATTAGTAGCTAGCTATCATTTTAATCAGGGCACAGCAGGAGGATCAAACTTATCTGATACATTGTTATTAGATGCTAGTGGAAATAATCATTCAGGAAGACTGAATAATTTTTCGTTATTAGGTGCTACTTCAAATTGGGTGGCTTCGGGAGTAGTATTACCGATTGCAAATTATCGTTCGGTTGCAAGTGGTAATTGGACTTCTCCTTCAACATGGGAAACACAAAGAGGGGCGTGTTGGGTTCCAGCAACAACATCACCAACTTTTGCAGATGAAACAATTACAATTCAAAGTGGGCATACCGTTACGATCAGTAGCAATTTAACGATTGACCAAACAACCCTAAATTCAGGCGGTACAATTAACGTCACTGGCGGAAATCTTGTCATCAATAATGGCCCGGGCGTTGATTTTACACCTGATGGAACGATCAGTTGGAATAACAACGCTGCATCGATGGATGTGAATAGTGGAGCTTTAATTGATGGCACTACCAATTTTTTCTATCATGGAACTAACTTGGTAAACAATGGGAATATCAAATGTTATTTTGTGATGGGAACATCGGCTCCATGTACAATAATAGGTAATGGAAGTATCGAAACTTTTTTACCATATACATTTGATCCTGGAGGAATTATCATTAACGGAAATCAAACAATTACTTCTCAACTTGCCTTTAACTATGGGAAAATTCATACAGTAGGAGCTAGTAAATTAATTATTGGGAATGGAGCATTCATGATAAACGGCGATGCAACACGTTATGTAGATGGAAATTTAGAATATTATTTTTCTGGATCGTTAGGACTAACATACAGCATCGGTGACGTAACTAAATATTTACCAGTTCAATTTACGCCTTTGATTGGAAGTCCGGGTGGAGTCTCTGCAAGAACAGACTCAGGCGATTATTCTCAAATTGCAACATCAGGAATTTTACCAACTAAATCAGTAAATAGAAGATGGACCATTGGAACTTCAGGTGCAACACTCACTGGATTTTATATAACTTTAAATTGGGATTTGTCTGATTTAGATGTTGGCGTTAACACTTCTAATTTGGCTGCCAGAATGTATAACGGTTCAACATGGATTCCTTTAAATGTGACGGGCACAAGTGGCACCTCTATCAATTTAAATTATACCGGTAGTGCTACGGGAGTAATTCAAGTAGGTGAATTAGCGCCAGTCATTCCAGGTGCAGCTTTAAATTTTGATGGAGTAGATGACCAGATTCATGGGCCTGCCGAATTAGTTCCTATCAACAATAGCCCCTATACAGTTTCAGTGTGGGCCCGACAAAATAGTTTTACTCCTGGAGTATTTAAAGAAATATTTTCTCAAGGTAGAAATCTATACGTTGGTCAAAGTGACTTAAACATGATAAGAGTCGGTGACAATTGGAATATTACTGGAGTTCCTTTTCCGACAGATTTAAATTGGCACAATTATGCAGTAGTTAGAACAACAGACAATACATATTTGTATTTGGATGGTGCTTTGGTATCGCAAGCAGGTTATGCAATCACAAGCCCAGGCCCAGTTCTGCCTCTCAATCCAGTAGCCTATTTTGATATTGGTACACAATGGGATGGCAATGCACAAGAACATTGGAATGGAGCCATCGATGAATTGAGAGTGTGGAATAGAGCATTATGCGCTACTGAAATAGCAAATAATTTAAATTGTGAAACAGTTAGTCCGCAATATGGTTTATTAGCGGGATTAAATTTTAACCAAGGCAATGCCGGATCTTTCAATCCTACAGTCAATAATGCACATGACGTTTCTGCTGCTGGAAATTCTTTTGTGCTTCAAAATTTTTCTCTTCAAGGAACTCAATCTAATTGGATAAGTCCTGGTGCAGTTACAACAGGAAATAGTTGTACTCCGATAATTCAAACAATTTTTTATGCAGATGTAGATGTAGATGGCTTTGGTAACTTGGCTGCTCCACTGGGCAGTTCTTCTATATGTCCGCCTTCTGGTTATGTTTTAAACAGTTCAGATTGCGACGACAATAATTTTACGTATAATGATTTGGATGAAGATGGTTTTGGAGCAGGTGCACCTATTGCTTGCGGTTCAATATTAAATAATTTAGATTGTAATGATGCCAATAGTTCAATCAATCCAGGAGCTGTGGAGATTTGTGGCGATGGTATTGATCAAAATTGTAATGGATCGCTCAGTGAAAACAATTCATTGTCATTCGACGGCATGGATGATTATGTTCAACTTGCCGATCCTAACCTTGGAATTAATAATTTCACTATAGAGGCATGGATTAAACCAAATGCTTTAGGCGGATATATTCTTTCTAACAGAACAACAGAATCGAATCAACCTGGAAATTGGTGGACATTGGGTTTGTTGAATGACGGTCGATTGCTTTTTGAAATGGCAGCCGATGGATCACCTTCTTACTTACCATTCTTCGGAAATATTATTATCCCAACACTTACTTGGTCACATATTGCCGTTGTACGAAATGGAACGAATATGAAAATGTATATCAATGGAATTCTTGATACAACAGTAATAGACTCATTTGTTCGAAATTTGACGACAGGAAATGGTATTATGAGAATGGGAGGATGGCCAGAATATTATACAAACTGGTTCAATGGTAATTTAGATGAAGTAAGAGTGTGGAATACTGCTCATACACAAAATGAAATTCGGGCTAACAGAGTTAATGTCGTAACAAGTAGTTCGGGATTGGTTTGTAACTACACCTTTGATCAAGGAAATGCAAATAGTGAGAACCCATGGATATCTACTTTACACAATTTAAGTAGTAGTGCAAACGATGGAACATTACATAATTTTAGTTTGAGTGGCGATGCAAATAATTCGAATTGGAATGATGGTTTTCAAGGCTTCGTTTATTTAGATAACGACAGCGATGGCTTCGGTGATCCGGCACATTCAATTTCAGTTAGTTCTCCATGTTCAATTCCTGTTGGTTATTTGTCTGACAATTCAGATTGTAATGACATCAATAGCAATATCAACCCCAATGCAATTGAAATTCTCAATGGAATAGATGATGATTGCGATGGTTTGATAGATGAAGGAGTAACGTGTACAATTTCATTGTCAACATCAGCTGGTGATACACTTGTGGTATGTACCGAAAGCGGACAAACAATGGGAAGTGTAAATTTAGTTGTTACAAATGGAACAGCTCCATTTACATTCACCGGAAGTAATACAACAAATTTGGTTGCGGGAAATTATAGTTATGTTGTTTCAGATGCCCACGGATGTATTGACACTACGTCTTTGCTGGTAATTTTAACGAATTGCATTATCCCATATTATCAACCACCAGCGAACGATACGATTAGTAATTTAATCGGTTCAGAGTTGACGCAACTTCACGACTTTCCGAATTCTTTGGTTGATACAACCACAACTAATAATATATTTTTAATAAATGATGTGCAAGGCGAAGTCTTGATTGAAGTGATTGCAAAAATTGCACAGTACAATCCATTGTTGACATTACTTCAAACTCCATCTTATGGAATGCATGATATTATAGACAATGGAGATTCAACTTTAATTATTACGGGTATGTTTCCCATCGCAAACCTCCCTAAGTTGGATACTTTAACTCAAAAGATTAATTATGTTCGCCCTTATTACGCGCCTATAGGAGGTAATTTCCCTTTAACAGGTTTAACAACTACACAAGGCGATCGATCATTATATACCGACAAAGTAAAACAAGCATGGCAGATGTCGGGTAGCGGAGTAAAAGTGGGTGTAATGTCTGATAGTTATAATACCAAATTTGGTAACCCAGCTGCATTAGATATTACAAATGGCGATTTACCTGGTCTTGGAAACTCAAATTATTCTCAACCAATTTCTTTATCGAGTGAATATCCTTATGGTCGCGGTTCAGATGAAGGACGTGCTATGATGCAAATTGTTCATGACATTGCACCGAATGCGCAATTACTTTTCCGTTCAGGGTTTGTAAGTGCTGGTAATTTTGCTGATGGAATAAAAGCACTACGTGATTCCGGATGTCAAGTAATTGTTGATGATATTACATATATCACAGAACCATTCTTTACAGATGGAGTAATTGCTCAAGCTGTAGAAGACGTATCGGCTTCAGGAGTAAATTATTTTACATCTGCAGGAAATTTTGGAGTGAAATCTTATGAAGGAACGTTTACTCCGATTGTAGCACCTGCTGGATATGTAGGTGTAGCGCATAATTTTGGAGGAGGAGATGTTTTTCAAAGTATCACATTACCACGAGGAACTTATACCATCGCTCTTCAATGGGACGACGAATTTTATTCAATCGGACAATCAATTGGAGCATTAAACGATTTAGATATTTACTTAGTTGATCAATTTGGCAATCGCCTATTCGGATTCAACAGAGATAATCTATTAGGTGATCCATTAGAAATTTTACCATTCGTTGTCAAAGCAACTGTTGATGCAAATATTATTATCACTCGTAAAGGTGGTACAGGAAATGTACGTTTCAAGTATGTAATTTTCCGAGGAGAAGGAGTTATCAATGAGTACAATCAAGGAACAGCTACAGTCTTAGGACAAGCAAATGCTGCAAGTGCATTGTCTGTTGGAGCCGCTTTATATACGAACACACCTCGTTATGGAGTCAATCCTCCTACCGTTGCGTCGTTCTCTTCTAGAGGAGGAACACTTATTGATGGGGTTAGTCGCAACAAACCAGATTTTGTAGCTCCTAATGGAGTTAACACAACTGTTGATTTTGGTGGAGTCAATATTGATAATGATGCATTCCCTAATTTCTTTGGAACTTCCGCAGCGGCGCCTCATGCAGCAGCAGTAGCAGCTTTATTAATTGAAGCAAAAAAGAAATATTATTATGGAGATTCATTTACTGGAGCTCAAATGAAATCATTATTGCAATCAACAGCAGTAGATATGAACTCTGCTGGTTACGATGTTGCAACAGGTAGTGGATTAATTCGTGCTGATGCTGCAATGCAAACGTTGGCAAATCCTTTCCCAATTGTAAATAATTTTAATTTACAAGACTCATCATTTACTCCAGGTACTCAACCTGTAACTGTCGTGATTCATGGAGAGTACTTTTCTTCGAATGCATCAGTCATTTTCCAATACGATACTATTCCAGCAATAGTTGTGAATGGAAATGTTCTTACTGCAAACATTCCGACTTTCTTGGGAAATCCTCCTTTGGTAGTTTATAATCCGCCTCTTTCTCCAAGTGGTTTAGATGGAGGATCAAGTGATTCTCTTTACTTCTTTGGAACAATTCCTCAGAATGTAAGGATCACTGTGAATACTGCTACAAAGAAGTATGGTGAAGCCATTCCTGTATATACTTTTGATGTTACAATCAATGATGTTCCGCTTGCGAGTACAGGTCATTCTTTGGCGGACTTAGGACTGACAGATATCACATTCACATCTTCAGCAACAACTAAATCAAACATTGGATTGTATTTTAGAAGAGCATCTTCTGCAGTTACGAATTTAAGTTTACCAAACTCATTGGCTCTTTCTGGACTTTACAATTATCAATTTATCGATGGAGTTTTAACGATAGATAGAATGCCAGTAAATGTAACTCCTGTCGATCGCACGTTGGTTTACGGCGCAGCAATCAATGGAAAACAAATTCAGTTTAATTACACTTACAACTCATCAAATATTTCATTAGCCGATCAAGCTTCATTCCTTGATTCATTACGAACAGAACATCAATCAACCATGTCTAGTTCAGTTGTTCTGGTCGATGGAAAAGCTGCGGTGAATGGACATACATTGTCTGCAACTGATTTCTTGAATATGAGTTTTATGGTTAGTGGAAAAGCTGCTGTCAATGGAAAAGCTGCTGTAAATGGCAAGGCCGCCGTCAATGGAATTACTTACGACACGACTTATTATATTCCAGTTGCTCCACAATCAATTTTCGATTATCATATCGATAGCACAAATGTTTTCTTGCGAAATGTAACACAAGGAGTCAATGGAAAAGCAGCTGTAAATGGAAAAGCCGCTGTGAATGGAAAAGCCGCGGTAAATGGAAAAGCTGCGGTAAATGGAAAAGCTGCTGTGAATAGTAGTACGATTAACGATGATTCCAATGAAAACGCAGTCTTGATTGTTGATTCATTAGATGTTTATGGAAGTGTGAATGATTCAATCACTGGATATTCATCCATGAATATGATTTCTGGTTACACTGTAGGAACTTGGGTTATTGCTCCGGGAATTTTGTTGTCGGAAAATTTTGATATTTCTTATGGCTTAGGACATTTAACTATCGTGCCTGAAACGCTCACTGTGAAAGCCACTGATAAAATTGCAGGATGCAATGGATATCAACCTACTTATTCTTTTGCAAATTCAATTTATCAGTACGGAGATGTAGATAGTACTGTCGTACTAACAGCACCAACATATAATGTGTTGAATGGTGCAAATGTCAATGTTGGAAATGGAAATCTATCTGCAGGAACTTATCAAATTGTTCCAAGTGGGCTTGTTCAAAAAGATTCAATTCCTAACTATACAATCGTATATAAGAATGGGGTATTGACAGTGGGACCGCAATTAGTAGCGCAAGCAAATGCTGGTTCAATCTCTTGTCATGGTGGAACTACAACAATTAATATTTCTGCATCTGGTGGTTCATCGCCTTATACAGGAACAGGAAGTTTCACTGTATCTGCCGGAACTTATTCCTATACAATTACAGATTCTAAAGGCTGTACAAGTACAGTTTCACGTACTGTAACTGAACCTGCAGAATTAACAACCTCGAGTACACTCGGAGTTGTATTATGTTACGGAGGAACAACATCAATTGTAATCAATGCATCTGGAGGAACTCCGCCTTATACGGGAACAGGTTCTCGTTCTCTGTCAGCTGGCTTGTACGCATTTGTTGTAACCGACATCAATGGATGTTCTTCAACAGTTAGCGGTAAGTTACTTGAGCCTATTGCTCCACTTTCTACTACCAAAGTTGAAGGTACTATTAAGTGTTTTGGTGGAACTACAACAGTGAACATTTCTGCATCGGGAGGAACACCACCTTATTTAAATGCTGGACTTCATACCGTTTCAGCAGGTACCTATTCATTCACTGTCACAGATGCAAATGGATGTACGACTGTTGTTACTGGAAACATTTCTCAACCAACATTTTTAACATCATCCGCTACTGGCTCAATAATTTGTTACAATGGAACAACAACTGTAAACGTTTCTGCTGCAGGTGGAACTACTCCTTACAGCGGAACAGGTAGTTTTGCAAATCTTGGCGCGGGAAGTTATTCATACACTGTGACAGATGCAAAAGGATGTACTTCTACTGCTAATATAACTCTTGTTAATCCTGCGCAGATTACTTCAACTATTTCAACTGTTAGTGCAACGTGTACTCGAAACAATGGATCAGCAACAGTGAGTCCTACGAACGGAACTTCACCTTACAGATATTTATGGTCTCCAGGAGGTCAAACTACAGCGACAGCTACATCTCTTATTGCTGGAAACTATTCTGTAGTCATTACTGATTCTAAAGGTTGTACTGCAACAAAATCAACAACAGTCTCTGCAACGTTAGGAACTGTTACGTGTTCAATCACTAAAACAAATGCAACTTACTGGCATGCATTAAATGGTACAGCAACAGTTGCTGCAATAGGAGGAGTTGCACCATATACTTATTCATGGAATACATCACCGGTTCAAACAACAGCAACAGCTACGGGTTTGAATGCAAGAACTACTCCTATAATGGGTTATACCGTAGTTGTAACAGATGCTTATGGTTGCACAACGAGTTGTTCGGTTGTTATAACAGAACCTGCATATTCTTGTGGAAATCTCAATGAATTTACAGATGCAGAAATTGGTGGCTGGGGCGCACCACCAAGCGGAAGTAACGTATCCAACGTTTGGCTTTTTCCAAATTTTGCGACGGTATTCCCAACTGGAATTGTCATAGGTGGATATGGTAGAACTCTAAGTTTTGGATGTGCACAAGCAATCACAAACTACCTTCCTGCAGGTGGAACAGCAGGCCAATTGCCAAATGCAAATTATGTGAATCCGAAAGGATCAACTAATCCTACTTATGCATCTATTCCATGTGGTGTAGTTGGGCCTCAATACAGCAATCTTTTAGCTTCCAAAATCCTTGCGTTGACTTTGAATATTGGCTTTGATAGAGCCATACCAAATTTCTCACCTACCTTTACAGTGACGTATGGAGATTTAATTTATACAGCAGCACCATTTGCAGGTTGGAAGATGAGTCAAATTTTGGCAGAGGCAAATCGACTGTTGGGTCAAGGATTAATCAATGGACAAACAAATACATATTATACAACTGTAGCGAATGTAATCAGTACGATTATCGCGGGTTCAAACGGACAATGTCCTGTTAACACCGTTGCTAGACTTGGAATTGTTGTTGATCCTATAGATTATTCAAACAGGATCAATGTTTATCCGAACCCGGCTTCAGGATTGGCAAAAATTGAATTAGCTACTTACGACGACACAAGAGCAACATTGAGTGTCTATGATATCAAAGGCGAGTTAGTAGTCAAAATTTTGGACAATGAATTTTTGCCTGCAGGTTTAAGTACTTATGAACTGTCATGTGACGCTTGGACAAAGGGTGTTTATTTTGTTCGATGTACAGTGAATGATATCACAGAAGTCAAACGACTAGTGATCATCAGAAATTAATTAATATTCAAAAAGAGGGGCGATAAACCCCTCTTTTTTTTAGCTGATAGTTTTTGTTAATTTGCGGAGCATTGTTAAACTTTTAACTCGCCTACTATATGATTTCATCCAAAAGACGATTCATTTTTTTAATGGCCATGATTACGCCATTTATTTTTTTAAAGACTAAAGCAAGTGATTCTGATAGCATAAAAACATTACTCAGCAAGGCAAGAGTGGATTCTACCAAGGTCAATCTGATGAATGCCTTGAGCAAAAGTTATTTCAATGGAAATCCCGATACAGCAATTAAAATTGGAATAATCTCAAAAAATTTAGCAGCACAAATTAAATTTAAGCCGGGACAAGCTTTGGCCTTGAAGAATATAGGAATTGCCAATTACTTACAAGGAAAATACATCGATGCAATTAATGCGTGGAAAGAAGCGGAGGCGGTTTACAAAAGTATCGGTGATAAAAAAGGTGTCGCCAATATGCTTTCCAATCAGGGCGCAGTATATTTTAATCAAGGCGACGATGCTAAAGCGCTTGAGATTCATCTTCAGTCGTTGAAGATGTCGGAAGAAATTAATGACACTTTACGAATTGTGACTTCTCTGACTAACATCGGTACAGTATATCTCAACAAACAGGCGACCTACAAAAGAGCACTCGATTATTTTTTAAGAGCTTATTCATTGAGTAAATCGATAGACGATAAATATATGATTGGCACGTCCACTGTTAACTTGGGTGAAATTTATTATAAACTCAATGACGACTCTACAGCAATGATTTATTTGAAAGAAGCCTTGAAAGCTTATGAGGGAACAGAAGATTTACCGTATGCTTTGAATTATATGGGAAGAGTTTTCACCCGTCAAAAGCAATACGAAAAAGCAATTGAAGTACATAAAAAAGCTTTGAGTATCGCTGAAAAATTAGATACTAAATTAGATATGACTCAATCGCTCGTAGCATTAGCTCAAGCTTACTTTGCAAAAGGTGATATTAGTTTGTCGATTGAAGAGTTTAAACATGCTGTTGAAGTTGGAAGACCTTTGAATGCGACAACTGAAATTAAAGATGCTTATCAAGGTTTAGCGTCATCTTATGCTCAAAGGAAAGATTTTATTAATGCTTTTAAGTATCAGAATTTATTGCTGGCTATTAAGGACACCATCTATAATATTAACACCGATAAAAAATTAGGAACTCTTCAGTTTACGTTTGATATAGAAAAAAAGGAATCACAAATTAACTTGTTAACGAAAGACAAACAAATTCAGGAACAAGTAATCCATCGTCAGAAATTAATTCGCAATGGATTTGTCGGCGGTTTTTTAGTAGTTGGAATATTTGCTTTCATTTTCTTTGGCCAACGTAATCGAATTAGTAAAGAGAAAAAAAGAAGTGATGAACTTCTTCTCAATATTTTACCAGAGGAAACTGCTGAAGAATTAAAATTGACTGGTAGTGCACAGCCAAAAAGTTTTGATTTGATAACTGTGATGTTTACAGATTTCAAAGGCTTTACGCAGCTCTCAGAGAAGTTAACTGCAAAGGAATTGGTGAGCGAAATTAATGAATGTTTTTCTGCCTTCGATCATGTGATGCAAAAATTTGGTGTTGAAAAAATAAAAACAATTGGCGATGCTTACATGGCTGCTGGTGGTTTACCAACACCAAATAATTCTCATGCGACTGATGTTGTGAATGCTGCATTGAGCATTCAGAAGTTTATGGAAGAGCACAAGGCAAAGAAAATTGCAGAAGGCAAATTGTTTTTTGAAATTAGAATTGGAGTGCATACTGGTCCGGTCGTGGCTGGGATTGTCGGAGTCAAGAAGTTTGCCTATGACATTTGGGGCGACACAGTCAATACTGCGAGTAGGATGGAAAGTAGCGGAGAAGTAGGACGAGTAAATATTTCAGGAACTACTTATGAAAAAGTCAAAGAACAATTTACATGCATTCATCGAGGTAAAATTCAAGCAAAAGGTAAGGGCGAAATAGATATGTACTTTGTTGAAAGTTGAGAAAATTACTGTCCCGCCAACTCCAATCCTTCACTATCAATCATCGTTACCCATCTTCCCATTTTTTTTTGGATCACTCTAAAATGTTGTTGATCTTCTGGCGTAACAAATGTGATGGCAGTTCCCGCATTTTCCGCACGGCCTGTCCGACCGATACGATGTATAAAATCTTTTGGTGAACGAGGTAATTCGTAATTGATGACATGAGGCAAAAATTGAATATCGATTCCCCGTGAGATAAGATCTGTCGCCACAAGTACACGAAGTTTCCCTGCTTTAAATTTCGTTAATGAATCTGTTCTGCCACCCTGACTTTTTTTGCTATGAATTGCAGCAGCATCAATACCATTTTTACGAAGTTTATCGGTGACTTTATCGGCATTGTAAACGGAAGAAGTGAAAACTAAAACTTGCTTCATCTCTTTTTCTTTAATCAGGTAACGAAGGAGTGGACCTTTCTTTTCTTCTGAAACAAAATATCCAATTTGTGTAATCAAATCGATAGTTCCCTCTTCTTGTTCCGATTCAATTTTAATTACGACAGGTTCTTTTAGAAGAAGTTGATTGAGTCCACTCAAATTTTCACTAAGTGTCGCTGAGAATAATAAGTTTTGTCTTTTTTTAGGTAACAAAGAAATGATGCGATTCATTTCATCTGCAAAACCCAGATTGAGCATTTTATCTGCTTCGTCTATAACAAGGGTATTGATTTCTGAAAGGTGAACAGCATTTGATTCTACGAGTTCTAATAATCTACCGGGCGTAGCAACTAAAATTTCTACACCTTGCATTTTTATCATCTGTGGATTAATCGATACCCCACCATAGACTGCAAGTGATTTGATTGGATGTTGCAGAGCAGAACTAAAAAGTTGAAATTCTTTTTCAACTTGAACAGCCAGTTCACGAGTTGGAACAAGCACGACTATTTTTACGTGACGATTTTTTGAATTGGATTGACTTTCCAACAGCGTTAGTAATGGCAACACATAGCTTGCCGTTTTTCCAGAACCAGTTTTTGAAATTCCGAGAACATCTTTCTTCTGAAGGATCAATGGAATCACCTTGCTCTGTATAGGATAAGGTTGAGTAAAATTTTGTGCAGCTAAAATTTTAAGTAGCGAAGGAGCTAGCCCTAAATTTGAAAATGGCATTGAATTGTTTTTTTAGTCGGAAATTTTGCAGATAAAATCATAACTAAAAATTAGTCTAACTAATTTTTAGTTGACTCAAATGCTTTTATTGGTAATGGAATTATTTCTTTGGATGTCAATTGTTGAAATTACTGAATCGACAGAAAGAATAATTTAAACAAGCACAGCGCTTTTAGAAACATTTCTCATCACAAATGATTGGAAGATATGTCTTCTAGCAAATCGAGTTTGAGTAGGAGAGTTGACTAACTTCACATAAATGTTTCTTGGCACTCCGAAATATTCATAGATGCTACCATCTTGAAAAGTGACTTTTAGTGTTTGTCCTTTGTATTCAAAGTCTGTTATTACGCATGAGTTGATAGTGAGAGCATACGATTCTGCATTCACTACATGAGTTTCTGGATGAATGCTCACTAAAAAATGATAGGCTTCAATAATGCTCTGACTTGTTTGTTCAGCGACCACAGCTTGATCAGGATCATTGTGAAACTTATCTGGGTGCCATTGCTTAATCAAATTTCTATAATTCACTTTCAGCGCACCCAAATCGGCAGTTTGGTCGATGTTAAATAATTTGCGGCTTTCTTGGATGCGTTTCATTGTTGAGTTAATTGAAGTTTCAGTTTAATGGCAATAAATATAATAATGCCCTTGAAATTCAATGGACATATAAGAGCGTAGTATGTGAAGTTTTAAGAAATTACACGTACAGATAAACTTTCTCAGGCAGCAGTGACACAATTTGAACCGATGAATTATGACCGATGGGCCAACTACTAATTGATGCCTTAAGAATCATTATGTACTGAATGTTTGTATTTTATCCAAATTTCTTATCAAATTGAAAAATAGGATATTCAGTAAAACCATTAAATGTTGAACCTTTGTTACCTTAAACTCAAAGTCTTCTACTAAATGGCGTCGGCGAAGATAGGTCTTCTGGAGAAGAAAAACAAGGCTTGGAGTTCTCCTTTTGCGATGGAGAGCGGCTGGCAAAGTAAAATGTAAGTCAACAGAAGGGTGGAGTTTGGGGTGGCTTTTAAGGCAATTTCCATCGTAATCCTAGGAAAGCCCTTACACCTTGCATGGGTGCGGTGTCTTATTCAGTTTGCTATCAGCCAATCATTTTTTGGTACGAAGACGAAGGATCAAAACGACCAACTCTTTTCATTTGTTGAAAAGTATCCTAACTTAATCAGAGAATTTGTTTCGGCTGCAATAAATCAATTGTGAGTAAGTGTTATTACCTATTGGAAATTAAAGAATGGTCCAATTTACATTAGTTTTATTCTTAATACCGATTCCAATAAAATTTTGGGTATCAATTGGCAGTTACACTAGAACTCATTTTAAATTTTTTGTTTAGTCTTGATGTTATGGGCATACTTTATTCTGTTCACGAATTACAACTGATTGAGGTTCTCAAAAAAGTAAGTAGAAGAATTACATTCATTGTTATACCATTCAGATATTACATTATTCGTGATGATGCGATTTTAATGTCAGCATATTTCCATGCTTTATCAAAACGAATTTTTGTTTCATCATACTTCTTTTTATCGCCAAGGTTTTCGTAAGCATTCAGCAGTCCTCTTAATGCCCAACCGTTTTCACGGTAAGTTTTTAAATCTTCATCATAAATTGGAATTGCTTCTTGAAATTTTCCAGCCTCAATTAAAACGGCTCCTAAATGATGGCGAATGGAAAAAAACCAATCAGGCGGCTCGTCATAATTTAAAGAATCTTCTTTTGCAACCGCTTCTTTTAAAAGTGAAATTGCAACCTCATAATTTTTTTCTTTCGCATTGATTTCTCCTTCTAAAGTTTTTGATGCAATCACGCATATATCATACAAACTGTTTATACCCCATATTGTTAATTCTTTTATTGTAGTGTCGCTCATAATAATTTTCATTTCTGAAAGCTGCTTCTTTGCATCGGGTATTTTACTTTGCGATAGCAATGCCATTCCTTGCGCATAAAGCCAGATTACTGACGGGTATTTCAAATCTTTTTCAGGTGCAAGTGATTGAAGAATGTGGTTCCATAAACCAAGTTTTACCTCCACAAACCAAGGAATGGAATAATAATGTTGTAACGTTGCCCAAGCGGGGTCGCGCAATAATTTTTTATATGAATGGCTGGAAGTCGCATTGGCTCCTATCATTGCAATTTTACTTTCACCACAAAGTGTAGCACATGCTGAAATGAAATGATAGGTGTGAGGATAATAGGCAAGCGGATAAACTCCTTGTGCATGACATGATTCTACATATAAGCTGTCAACCAGAACAGCTTTCTGATTGGCAACAACTCCTTCGTGATATTTTCCTATTCGTATATAAGTATGCGAAGGCATGTGAACAAGATGTCCTGCACCCGGTACCAAATCACGAAGTAGGTTAGCACTCCCTAAAGCAGTTTCCGCATGCTGCGACATTTCTGTAGCATGAATATAAAAGTGATTTGCACCTGCATGTTTTGGCTCTGCTTTTAAACATTTTTCAAGGACAGTTAAAATCTCTGGTGTCCAAGGTTGAATAGTCCCATCTTTTTTATAAAGATTCCAAGGATGTAAATCCATCAATGATTCAGCAAAAAGAGAAGCAACAGTAACATCAGATGAATATTTTTTGTAAACTTTACGCATTGCTGCTGCATAAGATGAATCAAGTACAAGTCGGGCAACTGAAATGTCATTTGAATAGCGATGTGTTAATGCTTCAATCAAATCTTTTTCTTTTTGTGTGCACTTTATAGAAAATAGTTTTGCTTTTTGTATTGCATCGTAAGCTCGTTCAAAATTATCTTTCTCCATGCCCGCATTATAATTCGGTCCTAACACATAGGCAAATCCCCACCAACACATTGAACAGGTTGAGTCCTGTCGTGTAGCTTCAAAAAACGAACGTCCAGCTTCGGCATGGTTAAAAGCGAAAGACAACATCATTCCTTGGTCAAAATATTGCTGTGCTTCTGCATTGGTTGTTGAAACAGGAAAATGAATACCTTCCAATCCGCTAAACAGTGGTGCTTTTTTTCTAGAGGAATACCATGTCTTATCTAATACTTCAGGAACACTGCAACCATATTGTATTGAGATGGAATCCGCTTTTGTTCTTAGCCTTTTATTTTCCGTCTCCTGATTGCATGCGCAGAAAATAATATTTAATAAAAGTAAATTGAAAAGATGACGCATAAGGTTTGTTTTTACTTTGCACTAAAGTTAAACAAATTAGCATTCCGAATCCATAATTCCTGAAAGGTTGCACGGGAGCCTAAGAGTTACCGATAACGACTTTGTATTGCTGAAGGTTAGGAATTAATATTCCGTCCGCTCACAAGCGCTGCCGATTGAAATAATTTTGATGAAGTTAACAACAAAAAGTTCAGCGATGTATGTCGAGTCCGAACTGAAATTGATTAGCGATTTGCTACTGATAGGTATTCCAACAAGCTTAACATTTAGCAATACTTTTGTTAGCTGATGTTTTGTCTAACTAGCCATAAAGAATATTGCCCTAACTCGTTTTAATTAATACAATGACTTTATTTCTGTCAGGACAATTGTTACAGTAGTCCTACCAATATTTTCAACATAATTTTTTCCCACATAATCACTCCACTGGTCAGTTCATGCATTTTCATCTAAGATTAGTGATTCACAATTTTCAAGATATACTTTTATTTTACCACCCGATAGTACATAAGATAATTGTGCAGGGTGCGTATGTGGCATATCTTTTTC
>JANLRG010000704.1:0-9620 GCA_031361545.1 Bacteroidota bacterium | reverse complement strand
AAAGAGCAGATTGCCATCTTTCGTTTGAATGATATCGGGGTAATCGCCACCTGAACCAGCAATAATTGACTTTTCAAATATTAGAATTCCTTGATGATCATATCTTCTGATATAGTATGGTTTTTGACAAAACTGACAACCGGGATTACTTCCCATGGTTATATAGTCACCATTAGGAAGTTCTATGCTTTTAAAGCACGATTCCACATCCACTACATTATGATTTGCAATAAACACATGCTCAAATGTATTTTGAGCATGTGTTAGTAGGGAGGTGCTTAATAATAGCAGTGGTAAAAATATTTTTTTCATTTGACGACTACATATTTAGAAGTATATAAATTGCCTTCATTGTCTGAACAATGAATCTGATATACACCATTGATTAAACTGGAATTATTTATAGTCGCCTCAGATTTGGCTATCTGTTTAAAATAAACTTGCTTACCGCTTAGGTCAACTATTTCAATAGAACAGTACTTAAACACTTTGAATTAGATTGTGGGAAAATGAAAAACAAATTCATACTAAAAGTATGAATTAATTTGAATGGCGCAAGGGAATATTAAAAGATATTAGGCATAAGAAAGTGGTCTATAAGTTAAAACCATCGAGAATGTACATCATTCATATTTCGTGAAAGCAAAATGAATAGTATTTATTGATCCAGTTTTTAAATCTCCATTTTCAACTTCTTATCCATTTTCAATTTTCCATTATTCTTAATTATCAATTATCAATTTTCAATTTTAAATTATTCTTAATTATCAATTCTCCATTCTCAATTTTCAATTATTCTCAATTATCCATTCTCCATTCTCAATTTTCAATTATTCTTTATTCTCCATTCTCAATTTTCAATTATTCTTTATTTTCCATTCTCAATTTTCAATTTTCTTTCAATGTGTCTGTTTCATTTTGATTGGGCAATTGAGAGTCATTGGTTTCACGGATTTCAGAATGACGAATCATGCCGCCAGCATTTCCAATCTTTGCAAGAAAAAGAGAATTTCCGATGAGAGCTATCAGCGTAATAAGCACAATTTTTTTTCCATAAGGAGTTTTGATTTTAATCATGCCTATAACTGCAATTACACCTGTGAGTAAGGTTGTCCAAAGACCGATGTCGCCCATTTCTTCGTGCTCATGAATTAAATCGCGCGGTGCTTGATGTATTGCCTTCAATGCCTCTTCTGCATCTTCTCCGGAAAGAAATGCGGGGATGGTAATCAAGGCAGTAAAGACAACTAATGAAAGAGCGGTTTTCTTGATGGTGTCATTTTTCAAAACAATTCCTGCAATTAAAATAAGCAGTGAAATGATAGTTCCAATTACTGGAAAATGATTGACTAATAAATGTAAGTGTGCACCGTCCATTGTGGTTTTATTTTGAAGAGTTAGTGATATATTTTGTAATGAAAGCGATTTGAAATATTATTTTTTACCGATTATCGTTGATGCAATTTAACATAAAAAGGACACAAGCAATAAAATGAACTCAACTTTTTGGACCAGAAGAATAATTTACTGGATAATGAATAGATGACAATGTAATTCCACTGTCATAAAAAAAGCAACTTTAAAATTATGACTGTAAAATCAGTCTGTCTCCAATGTTTTATCTTTCCTTTGAATATAATATCATCAGTGTTGCTAATTGAAATCTTATTGAGACTGACATCTTCTTTTTTATTTGTAGAAATGAAAATCGATAATCCTTCATGACAGTACTATGACATCTAAAAAGGCGTCTATTCGACCTTTGCACGCGTACCTAAAAGATGGTGAATTGCTCCAGTTAAAGACAATAGCTTTTACATATAAAAACACTCCGATAAAAGAGTTAAACCGATTTTTTCTTCACGAGGAAAATCGGAAAGAACGATTGGAGTATCTCCGTTATACTTGCGATTTAAATGAAATATTTTATGTTGCAACTTGCAATCGAATTGAATTCTTTTTCACTACTGCGCATATTTTAGACACTAACTTTTTAAAGAATTTTTATAAAAATTTCAGAACAGATTGGACAGCTGAAGAAATTGATTTCGCCTTAAATCATGGGGAAGTTTTTGAAGGGGAAGAGGCATTGAAACATATTTATCGAGTTGCTTCATCATTAGATTCTTTAGTAATTGGCGAACGAGAGATTATTACACAAGTTAGGAAGGCTTACGATACTTGTAAAGAGGATGGACTCACTGGAGATGTATTGCGTCTAGTTGTGAAAAGTACCATCACAACAGCCAAGCAAATTTATACTGAAACAAAAATTGGCAATAATCCTGTATCAGTAGTTTCACTTGCAGAGAGAAAATTAAGAGAGTTTAAGCTTGATAAAAATTCACGTATTTTGCTCATTGGCTCTGGGGAAACAAATACCAACTTGTCGAAATATTTAGTCAAACAAGGATTCAATAATTTCATCATCTTCAATCGCACTTTAGAAAATGCTCGTAAGCTCAGCAAGATTATTCAATCTGCAACAGTAAAAGCTTCAGCATTTGCACTTGAAGAACTAGAAAACTATAAAGGTGGTTTTGATGTGCTCGTTACATGTACTTCTTCGCCCGAAAAAATTATTACACCAGAATTATATGCAAAACTTTTAAATGGAGATACTGAACAAAAAGTAATTGTCGATTTATCTGTTCCTTCTAATATTCACGCACTAGTTATTTCCGAAAACAGTGATCGATTAATTGACATCAATGAGTTGCGCGAAATTGCATCTTCTAATTTGGAAGAACGTCAAGCCGAATATCTCGCTGCCGAAGAATTGATAGAAAGCAATGTGCTTAATTTCAGACAACTTTATCGGACTCGTTCACTGGAATTAAAAATGAAAAACGTTCCTGAAAAAATTCGCGAAATCAAGGACAAAGCGATGAACGATATTTTTGTAAATGAAATCAACGGAATGGACATCCACTCGAGAGAAGTTCTTTTAAAGGTAATGGACTACATGGAGAAAAAATGTATTTCTATTCCAATGGTCATGGCGAAAGAAATTATTTTAGAAACAAATAGTTGATCCGAAATATTTTCTGACCGGAATTAGTTTCATAATTTTATCTGCCTTAAATAAATTTACTAATGCGTTCACCATTAATTATCGGGACAAGAGGAAGCGATCTTGCTTTATGGCAAGCCAATCATGTAAAAAGTTTATTGGAAAATTCAGGACTAAAATGTGAATTGAAAATTATCAAAACGCAAGGTGATCTCATTCAAGATTTGAGTTTAGATAAATTAGAAGGGAAAGGTTTTTTCACAAAAGAAATTGAAGATGCCTTACTTAATAATGAAACTGACATCGCTGTTCACTCTCATAAAGATCTTCCAACAGAAGCACCAGAGGGATTAATTATAGCTGCTGTTTCGCATCGTGAAGATCCGGCGGAATTGTTACTAATCAGAAAAGAAGCTGTTGATTTGAAACGAAAATTTTCTCTGAAACTAAAGCCACTCGTTGGAACATCTTCAGCCAGAAGAAAGTCGCAGTTACTCGCTTTCCGTAGCGACATTGAATTAAAAGATCTTCGTGGAAATGTCCCTACAAGAATTAATAAATTGAGAGAAGGACAATATGATGCTATCTTGTTAGCCGCTGCCGGTGTGGAACGATTAGAAATTGATCTCACTGAATTTCATGTTGAACGGCTCGATGAGAAAGAATTTATTCCTGCCCCTGCTCAAGGAGTGTTGGCAATACAGATTCGTTCAAATGACAAAGAGTTATTTCAAAAATTACAACTATTGAATGATGTCGATGTTCAAAAAACAATTGCCATCGAAAGAAAAATATTAAATCTTTTTCATGGCGGTTGTCAAATGCCAGTCGGAGCTTATGCAGAGTACAACGATGAAACAGAATTATACTCTGTTAGAGTGAGTAAGTCTGAAACCTGGGATAAACTTCCGGCCTCTGTTTATTCTGAGTCGAAGGATGCAACAGTTCTTGCTGAAAGAGTAATCGAAAAACTTAATAACATAAAGCCCTCGTCCGTTTTTATTAGCCGTGATGATCGCCGTGATGACTATTTAAAAACTGTTTTAGTGGCCAATGGATTTACCTTTTCCGGAAAAGCTTTGATTGAAACAACTCCAATTATTTTCAACAATCTTCCTGATTGTGCATGGGTTTTCTTTTCGAGTAAACAAGCAGTAAAATATTTCTTCGAACAGAATCCGAAATTAGATGAACAGAAATATGCAGCCGTTGGTAAAGCTACGGCAGAAGCAATTCGGAGATATGGAAAACGAGCAGACTTCATAGGTGCTTCAACCGATACTAAAATGATTGGAAAACAATTTGCTTCGAAAGTTGGTGATAGTAAAGTATTATTTCCCCAAGCCAAAGGAAGTATGAGATCTATTCAGAAACAATTTGTAAAGAGAGAGCAAGTGGTCGATTTGCCAGTTTATGAAACAATCAGAAAAAATGATGGTGATGTTCCTGAAGCAGAAATATTAGTTTTCACTTCACCATCGAATGTAGAGGCGTGGTTCGAACGATTTAAAATTCGTCGTGATCAAAAAGTAGTAGCTATGGGCGATGCAACAGCGAATGCTTTAAAACAATATCATGTTATTGGCTGTGGTCAGCCCGACACCTTTGATGATGCAGGTTTAGCAAGAGCTGTATTTTCAATTTCATCAAACAATTAATTTATTCCATCATGATCATTCGTCCTAGGAGATTAAGAAAAAATGCAATCGTTAGAGAAATGATTGCAGAGACACGGATCTCGAAAGAGATGTTTATCTATCCTTATTTTATTACAAAAGGAAAAAATATTATTCAGCCGATAGAAGCCATGCCAGGAATTAGTCGTTTTTCAGTTGACACACTTTTAATTGATGTTGAAAAAGGATTGAAAGGTGGTATCAATAAAATTTTACTTTTTGGTGTTGGGGAAGACAAGTTTGAAGACGCACATTCTGCTCACGACACGCATACGGTAGTAGCCGAAGCTGTTCGTGAGTTGAAGAAAAAGTTCAGCGAAGAATTATACATCATCACAGATATTTGTTTGTGTGCTTATACAACACATGGCCATTGTGGATTGATCAAAAATGACTATGTCGATAATGATTCTTCGCTCGATATTCTTGCGAAGATGGCCTTGACACATGTTCAAGCCGGAGCCGATATGGTGGCACCAAGCGATATGATGGATGGAAGAGTGGCAGCCATAAGAAAACTGCTCGATGAAAATGGTTTTGAGAATACTCCAATCATGTCCTACTCTACAAAATTTGCTTCAGCCTATTATGGTCCTTTCCGTGAAGCAGCAGATTCAGCTCCAGGCAAAGGAGATCGCAAGTCCTATCAAATGGACTATAGAAATGCTCGGGAAGCCGTTCGCGAAGCTGTGATAGACGAACAAGAAGGAGCGGACATGGTGATGGTAAAACCTGCATTGGCTTACCTCGATGTAATAAAATCAGTCAGAGAAGCGACTAAAGTTCCACTGGCTTGTTATAATGTTTCAGCCGAATATACGATGGTAAAAGTAGCGGCTCAGGCAGGCTTTATTGATGAGCAGAGAATTGTGATGGAAAATATGCATGCCTTCGCCAGAGCAGGAGCCGATGTGATCATTACGTATCATGCAAGGGATATTGTGGAGCGGGGATGGTTGTAATTCATTTCTAACCTTCCACGGACCTTAAGAGGGTGGAAGGTTAGAAGAAAAAATTCATGGCCGAGCATGCCAATCATTTCTCCGAAATACCTACTTTTACCCGACAATTATTAAATTCCCTTTCTATTATGGAACGTAACAATGAGGTATTGGACAATGTAATCATCAAATTTGCTGGTGATTCAGGTGATGGTATGCAACTTACCGGAACTCAGTTTACCAATACTGCTGCTTTATTTGGAAATGACTTAAGTACATTTCCTGATTTCCCTGCCGAGATTCGTGCTCCTCAAGGTACATTGGCCGGAGTTTCTGGATATCAATTGCATTTCGGTAGTGTAGAAATTTTTACGCCAGGAGATTCGTGTGATGTGCTTGTTGTGATGAATGCAGCGGCACTGAAAGCGAATATAAATTTCCTTCGCAAAAGCGGAACGCTAATCGTAAATACCGATGGCTTCGATCCTAAAAATTTACGTCTTGCAAATATTTCTGAAGCAGAAAATCCGCTGGAGAATCATTCGCTCGATAATTATAAAGTGATCAGAATGGACGTGACGAAAATGACACGCGCCGCTCTTGAAGGCTCAGATCTTGGTGTGAAAGAAATCGATCGTGCGAAGAATATGTTCGTGCTTGGTTTCTTGTATTGGATGTATAATCGCGAGATGAAACATACACTCAAATTCCTCGAAGAGAAATTCGGAAAGAAACCAGATATTCTTGATGCGAACGTAAAGGTGTTAAAGGCCGGTTACAATTTCGCAGAGACGAGAGAAGAAATGAGCACTCGTTACACGATCAATCCTGCCAAGATTGCTCCGGGTATCTATCGAAACATCATGGGTAATCAAGCTGCGGCATTAGCATTGATCGCTGCATCACAAAAATCAGGGCTACAATTATTTTATGGAACATATCCGATAACACCGGCTTCCGATATTCTTCACGAATTATCGAAGCAGAAAAATTTCGGTGTAAAAACATTTCAAGCAGAAGATGAGATCGCTGCAATTTGTTCTGCGATCGGTGCTAGTTTCGGCGGATCACTTGGAGTAACTGCCTCATCTGGTCCTGGCATTGCATTGAAAGCAGAAGCCATGGGACTTGCATTGATGTTAGAACTTCCACTAGTGATCATCAACGTACAACGTGGCGGACCATCAACAGGATTGCCAACGAAAACAGAGCAGAGTGATTTGATGCAAGCGTATCATGGAAGAAACGGTGAAGCACCAATTCCAATAGTAGCAGCTGCAACACCATCTGATTGTTTCAACATGGTGTATGAAGCATGTCGCATCGCTGTGTTGTCTATGTCACCAGTGATTATGTTGTCAGACGGTTACATTGCAAATGGTGCAGAGCCATGGATGTTCCCGAAAGCAGAAGATCTGAAACCAATCACAGTAAAGTTTGCAAAAGAAAAAAATGCAGGCGAAAAATTCCTTCCATACAAACGTGATGAAAATCTTTCTCGTCCATGGGCTGTTCCAGGAGTGAAAGGATTAGAGCATCGTATCGGTGGAATTGAAAAGCAACACGAGACAGGAAACATCAGCTACGAAGCACAGAACCACGAATTCATGGTGAAGATGCGAGAAGCGAAAGTGGAGAAGATAGCAGATCATATTCCTGAACAAGATATTGAAGTAGGAACAACGAAAGGGAAATTATTAATTCTTGGATGGGGAAGTACATTCGGTGCAATCAAAAGTGCCGTGCTTCAGGCACGAGCAAAAGGTTATGATGTATCACATGCACATGTGAGATACATCAAACCATTCCCAAAAAATTTGGGAGAAATTCTTTACGGCTTCGAACACGTTATCATGCCCGAATTAAATTCAGGCCAATTGATCAAGATCATTCGCGATAAATTTTTAATTCCCGCAGAAGGCTTAAACAAAGTTCAAGGAATGCCTTTTTCAGCGGAGGAGATTCTTACTAAAATTGAGGCAACACTGACAAAGAAAATTGATAATTGAAAATTGATAATTGAAATTGGTTAATTGATAATTGACAAAGAAAATTGAAAATTGACAATTGAAAATTGATAATTGATAATTGATAATTGAAAATGGTTAATTTAAAATCAACTTAATTATTACCGACCTTATTACTTATTAATTATCACTTATTAATTATCTTCTTACTTACCTTATTACTTATTAATATTACTTTACCTTCTTACTTATTAATCAATCCGGCTTTCTTGCCGATAAAATAAAAATAAATGGAACCAGTAGTAGAAAAATTCACAAACAAAGACCTCGTAACCGATCAGGAAATAAGATGGTGTCCGGGATGTGGAGATTATTCCATTGTTAAACAAGCACAGACGGTAATTCCTGAATTGGGAATACCTCGTGAAAATATAGTATTCATTTCCGGCATCGGCTGTTCATCACGTTTTCCGTATTACATGGAGACGTACGGTATGCATTCCATTCACGGTCGTGCAATGGCAATTGCTAGCGGACTGAAAGGTTCTCGTCCGGAGTTGAGTGTTTGGTTAGTTACGGGCGATGGTGATGCATTATCGATCGGTGGTAATCATACGATACACATGTTGCGTCGTAATTTCGATATCAATATTTTATTGTTCAACAATGAGATTTACGGATTAACGAAAGGACAATATTCGCCGACATCAGAGCAGGGCAAAGTAACGAAGTCCACACCGATGGGATCTATCGATCATCCATTTAATCCGATTGCACTTTGCATGGGCGCCGATGCAACATTTGTTGCGCGTTCAATGGATCGTGATCCAAAACATTTGCAAGCGATTTTGCGTCGTGCTAATGAACACAAAGGAGCAAGCTTTGTAGAAATTTATCAGAACTGTAATGTATTTAATGATGGCGCATTCGAAGTGTTCACAGAAAAATCTTCGAAGAAAAATGAAACGCTATTCATGGAAAGTGGCAAGCCATTAATTTTCGGTGACAACTCCGACAAAGGAATTCGTCTCGATGGTTTCACGCCAACTATTGTTGATTTAACAGCAACAGGAATGTCAGCCAATGACATGTGGATCCACGACGAGACCGACAGAGTAAAAGCCGGCATCTTGAGTCGTTTCTTCGACAACCCAAAAAATCCAAATCATTTACCACGTCCGTTCGGAGTATTTTACGTAGAGAAACGTGATTGCTACGAAGACTCAATGACGCAGCAGATTAATGATGCTCGCAGTAAAAAAGGCGATGGAGACTTGGATGCATTGTTGAGGGGGAGAGAAACATGGGTGGTGAATTGATTATTGTTGATTGTTAATCGAATAATAAATATTACAAAAGGCTCTCAGGTATGAGGGCCTTTTTTTTGCTGTTGATTTTATAAAATTAGTGCAGTATTAGAAATTTTCAAATCAATTCAAGATTAGTTATCATATTATATGCGGCAGCATTATTTATTTAAAAGCATTATTTTTAATTTTCAACAGAACCATTCTCTTTCGTAAAATGAAATAGGAATAGTAGAACAGAAACGAATGAAAATTAAAATAGAAAAGACAATTCACAAAGAAGAAAAGAGAATCAAAGTTTGCATTCCATGCGCAAGTGAATTAACATCAAAAATGAAGAACATTGAAGGGGCGAAATGGAGTGCAACAATGAAGTCGCGGCATATTCCGTATAGTAAAGAGGCCTATAATCAGTTGTTAGAAATATTTGATGACATTGAAATAATTGAAGGAAAATTAAATAGTATTAAGGAAATTATTTCGAAAGAAAAAAATCAGATTCAAAATGAGAACCTGAAGAAAACAGAAGATAGAATAAAAAATGTTTCCATTTATGTTACAGGAAGACAGATAATTTTGAAGTTGCCCAAGAACGAAATTGATACCAGCGACAGAAGCGCGTTAGCGTACCTACCTTGCGACATACATTTGCCACTCATTTGCTGGAGAATGGAACAGACTTGCGTTACATACAAAGTTTATTGGGCCACGAAAGC
>JANLRG010000666.1:0-1190 GCA_031361545.1 Bacteroidota bacterium | reverse complement strand
GCAATATCTATGAAACTGCAAGCGGACGTTTATTGTTGGCTTACCTTCCCGAAAAGGAATTAGAACGTTTTATTCAACACTCAGGTTTACCCGATGCCGCACTTTGGGCAGGTGCTGAAACAAAAGAAGGACTTATCGCTGCTTTGCA
Source organism: Bacteroidota bacterium (assembly GCA_031361545.1). Lineage (GTDB taxonomy): Bacteria > Bacteroidota > Bacteroidia > AKYH767-A > 2013-40CM-41-45 > JADKIH01. Next base: position 1,042 of record JANLRG010000666.1, on the reverse strand, counting down.
TAACATAAAAAAAGAAGAAATTGCCTTAACAAATGTGCAAAACAGGTATCTGAAAGGCTTCGCTGTACCCATAAACGCCAATTCCGAAGTCGTGGCGAGTTTAAGCGTTTTTGTACCCGAATATCGTTGCACGGAGGCGCGTCAGAAGGAAATTATCCAAACATTGAAACAAAGTGCAGGGGCTATCTGTGGCAAATTGAGTGCATAAATCACTGAAAAACAGTCGGTTCTATTTTTTGAAGAATATTCATCAATCCTCCTGCAAACATGGCATTTTCTAAATTACCTTCGAGTGTTTTGGTAGGGTCATAACCTTTGCTAAACATACCATTGCGGAGTACCTCTACGGCTTGATGTATCAAAGGCGCATCGACATGAATCAAATCTCTGACAATCGCTATTTTTCGGTTGCTCTCGTTGCGTAAAGCCGCTTCCTTTTGCAGCTTTGCCAACGCCTCTATCTGTTTGAGGGCTTCTACTTTGGCTCTTTTTTCAGCCATTTTGTCCGCTTCTGCTTGTTTTTTCGTAATATCGGCATCTTGATAATGGTTTCTAACCGCCCCCACAAAAAAACCTGCTGCATTATCCACTTTTCCTGCACCAATAGCTTTCTCTGTCACTTGTAAAGCCTGTCTTATCTCCCCCTCAGTATGCGTTTCAACCAAATGGGTAAACATTTTAAAACTGACACCAAATTGGGTAACAACAATGGGCGAAAGTTCAACAATTAGCTTTTCGTATGCTGTATTTTCATTGGATTCAATATCTGCAAGAATATCTTTTGGCTTTTCCTTAATCTTTACCTTAGCAACACTTTTACGAGCTACAATCGGTATTTGTTTTTCAATATCAGGCGTAAATTCATTTTTTTCGGGCTCTGACACAGCTTTGAACAAAGGATTTTGGAACGGATTTCCTCTGATATTACCCAACTCTTGTTCCGTTTTTGCCCTGAATTTAAACCGCAAAGCAACAATCTTTCTCCCTTCTTTCATTTTCTCAATGTCAGATATTAAAATATCTGTATGTTTATTTATCTCTA
>JANLRG010000659.1:0-1509 GCA_031361545.1 Bacteroidota bacterium | reverse complement strand
CAGGTTTTAAAAAATCAAAAAGCCAATCAATTCATTACTATTACAGAGGTAAAAACATTTAGATTGCATCCTTTTGTGAAATGGGGTTTGGAACTTTTATTAGGCATGTTGATATTGGCAGGAGTTTTCTATTTTGTTAGAAAAATGCGTAAAAAAGTATGAAAAAGACCGTTCCGATTGATTTTATTTTTTCTTCTTCAACGTTTTAATATCCTCAATAAGCCGTTCAACTTCAAGCGGTAAAGTGCCATTGTACAAACCACGCAGTCGGCGGTTGCCATCCACTAATAAAAAGTGCTCGGTGTGTAAAAATTGAGTCGAGTCTTTTGTATAGCCAATCGCTTCTTCCGCAAAATATGATTTTCGAGCTAAATTATAAATCACTCCTTCGCTGCCTGTGACCAATTGCCATTTTTTTGAATCAATATTTTTCAAATCTGCATATTCTTTCAATCTCCTCACAGTATCAATCCACGGCATAACGGTATGTGAAATGATCCGTACATCATCGTCATGCTCGAAGGCAGTAGCCACAGCCGTCAAATGGCTTTGCATTTTTGGACAAATACTTGGGCAGGTGGTGAAAAAAAAGTTGGCAATATAAATTTTACCATCAAAATCAGCGTTTGTCACCGTTTTACCGTCTTGGTTTTGAAACGAAAAATCAGCAATTCGATGTGGCTTTTCTGTTTTTTCTGTCCAAGAAGGAGTGAAGTCAGGTGTATTGTAATATGGTATAAGGCTTTCTTTTTCCTTGATTTTACATGAAAAAACAAGAAAAAAGAGCATTATACTGAGGGGGTACTTCAGATTTCGGAACAAGGTAAGAACTGGACATCCAACATGTGGCATCCAAAATGATTCAATGCCCTTTGAGCGAATCACCGACTGAAACGCAATTTTTAACACCTGTAAGACCATAGTTTCGTCCATTTTTAGCTTCATAATTAGCGGCAAGCGTGCCATCGGGATACCAAATCCGTTGCATACCCGCCTCTTGACCATTTTTATAATTGAAATCGCGGTAGAGTTGACCACTCTGTGCCCATTCTTTAGCATTGCCTTCATGGAGGTCATTTTTGAAATGAAAAACAAATTTTAATTGACCGTTTTCCCAATAGCCTTGATGTTCGCCTTCCTTTTTTCCTGAATTATAAAAACGGAAGGACTCAAGTTGATGATTGGGATAATATGTTTTTACCCAACCCTCTTCTTTACCTTCAAAAAATGGGATAATATATACCGTATCACCATTACTGAAAAGTGAAAATTGATAGCCCGAAAAAGGTAGATTGTTTTTCAAAAGATGCCCTTCAAAATGCCTAAAAGTGCTGTCTGCTATTGCCCAAACGTTGGGAATATCAACAATTTTAGTTTTTATACTGAGGGGTATATCTTTTGATACATCATGACAAGCAACCATAAAAAATAGTATAATAGCCCCTTGCAACAAGCTCAAAAATTGTCGTAAGGAATTGTTATTCAATAATTTAAAAATTATCATTTTTT
>JANLRG010000645.1:0-3785 GCA_031361545.1 Bacteroidota bacterium | reverse complement strand
GGCGGTGTTTTTCAAAATAGCCTTTTAGTCGATTTGATTATTTACCATTTAGATGCAGAATTTGAATTGTTTTTTCATCATCAACTCAGCCCAAACGATGAAAATATATCATTTGGGCAGTTATTTTCTATATAATTTATCATTTAAATCATGTGTTTAGCGATTTCAGGTAAAATCAAAAACATAGAAATGCAATACGGTGGGCTTGTCCGTATGGCTAAAGTACAATTTGGCGGCATCGTCAAAGAAGCAAGTCTTGAAATGTTGCCCTCAGCGAAAGAAGGTGACTATGTACTGGTGCATGTTGGCGTGGCAATTAGCTTAGTGAATGATGATGAAGCTAAAAGTTTCCAATATTTGGCAGAAATCGGAGAATTGGATGACTTGATTGAACATACGTAAGTTGATAGAAATTGAAAAATATTTCACCTTTTTAAATTTAAGAAAAATGAAATTCATGTCAGAATATCGTGACCCAGAAATGGTTGAAAAATATCTTTCAGAGTTGCATAAAATAGTTACCCGCACATGGACAATCATGGAGGTCTGCGGTGGTCAAACGCATAGTTTGGTTAAAAATGGCTTGCTCAACCTCATGCCCAAAGAAATCAATATGGTGCATGGTCCTGGGTGCCCTGTTTGCGTCACACCTGTTAATTTGATTGATAAAGCCGTTTGGCTGGCAATAGAAAAGGGCGTCATCATGTGCTCCTATGGCGATATGTTGCGCGTGCCAGGGTCAAAACAAAGCCTTTTAGAAGCCAAAGCGGCTGGTGCTGACGTTAGGATATTGTATTCCCCTTTGGAAGCAGTGAAAATAGCGCAAGACAATCCGAATCGAGAAGTCGTCTTTTTCGCTGTCGGTTTTGAAACCACTGCTCCTGCCAATGCCTTGTCTGTCGTACATGCCCATCGAATGGGTGTAAAAAATTACTCAATATTGGCATCGCACGTGCTTGTACCGCCTGCAATGGAAGCCGTAATGAACGATGAAAATGCAGTGATTCAAGCGTTTTTAGCAGCGGGTCATGTTTGCACGATTATGGGCATTACTGAATATTATCCTTTAGTAGAAAAATACAGGGTGCCGATTGTGGTCACTGGTTTTGAGCCTGTTGATTTGCTGCAAGGCATATTGATGGTCGTCAAACAGCTTGAAAAAGGGGAATATCGCCTTGAAAATCAATATAGTCGGGTCGTCTCATCCGAAGGCAATCTGGAAGCTCAAAAAGTCATCAATCAAGTATTTGAAATCGAAGATAGGGAGTGGCGAGGCATTGGCTCAATACCCCTGAGTGGCTATGAAGTTCGAAAAGAATTGGAGCATTACAATGCGAATATAAAATTTGATGTCAACATCGAAAAAGTGCCTGAAAATGCTGAATGTATAGCGGGCTTGGTCTTAAAAGGCTTAAAAAAGCCGCATGAATGTCCACAATTCGGTAAAAAATGTACGCCGCAGATGCCTTTGGGTGCGCCGATGGTTTCATCAGAAGGAGCGTGTGCAGCGTATTATCATTTTTCAATGGCGATGGAGGAGGTGACTTGAGAAACATATATATCAAGGTTTGGGAAGAGTTAAACAATCCTGATTTTAATTATGGCGAATTTGCCATAATTGAAAACCAATCAAGCTTAAATGGCTTTAAAGTAAGGGTTAAAGAATTAGTAAATAAATTTTAAAAATGGAAAATTATAATATAGAAGACCATATACATAATTACGCTGTATGGACAGCTGCCAGAGCTGTACAAAGAGGTTTTAATGGGGCTAACACCGATAGTATTTCAGATGCCATTAATAAGGCTAGTTTGAAAAATACATTCTTTGAAAAGCGAGAGTGGAGTAAGTCTGAATTTGAAAAAGAACATAAAAAATGTATAGAAATCATACGTGAATGCTTGAAAAAGTCTAATTGTACTTATGGACAAGCTGCCAAAATTATAGCAATTTACCTTAAAACTGCAGTAGTTATACCGAATAGAGGAGAAGATAATTTAAGTAGAATTATTCATCCGCCTATTGACCGTATTTTGCTAAACAAATTAAAACTTAAAAACGCTAATGATAAAACACCTAATTGGACAGAGCTTGATGAACCTGAATACTTGAAGATAATCAACGATATTCGAAACATTTTAGGGGATTTGCCAATGTGGAAAATAGAAAAATATTGGCATGTCTAATAGCTTAATTTTTTGAAATAGAATTATGAATAAAATAAAAATGCTGCTCCATTGCCCGATGCCAAAGCTCAAATTTGACATCATCACGCTTGGTCACGGTAGTGGCGGACTTTTGACGAATCAACTTTTGGAAAGCGGAGTTTTTGAGGTGTTGAAAAATGATTTATTGAATGAAAAACACGATGGAGCTATTTTCACCATGAATGGGAAAATGGCATTTTCGACAGATAGTTATGTCATTTCGCCTGTCTTTTTCCCTGGTGGCAATATCGGTGAATTGGCGGTTAATGGTACGGTCAACGATTTGGCGATGTGTGGAGCAACCCCTCAGTATTTGTCGTTGGCGTTCATTATTGAAGAGGGTTTGACGATCACAGAGTTTTGGGATATATTGGTTTCGATAAAATATGCGGCTGAAAAAGCAGGTGTTCAAATCGTCACAGGCGATACAAAGGTAGTGGAACGAGGCAAGGGCGATAAGATTTTTATCAATACTTCGGGAGTCGGCATGTTGCATTCTAAGGCGAATATTGCTATGTCGAGGGTGAAAAAAGGGGATAAGATAGTCGTCAGTGGCAATATTGCCACGCATGGCATGGCGATTATGAGCGTCCGCGAAGGCTTAGAATTTGAAACAACCATTGAAAGCGATACGGGTAATTTGAATTATACCGTCAGTCAACTTTTAGATGCATTTGGCGATAAAATTCATTTGCTCAGAGACCCAACGCGTGGTGGTGTAGCTACTGTTTTAAATGAAATCGCAAGGGATTCTAAACTCGGCATTGATATTTTTCAAAAAAATATACCTGTTTTGGAAGAAGTTTATGCGGCATGTGAACTCTTAGGGCTTGACCCTTTGTATGTCGCTAATGAAGGCGTTTTTTTAGCGGTGGTAGAAGCAGAAATTGCTGAAAATTTCACTCAAATACTGAGGGGGTGCGAATATGGCGAATATGCAGCGATAATCGGCGAAGTAGTCGAAACACATCCTCGGCAAGTGGTTTTAACCAGTAAAATTGGTGGTAAACGAGTGGTGAATATGCTTGTAGGAGAGCAATTGCCGCGTATTTGTTAAAAATGGTCAAGCGGCTGATGTGATGATTGGACAACTCAATTTTGAGAGCAATGAACCAAATGCAAAATATAGGAGCAAGCCTGCCAGAGCGTAGCTTGAATTGGTGTCACGATACTTGTTTTTATGAAAATGGTATTTTCGTAGCGGATGCGGGCAATAGTCGGGTTTTAGGGTTTGAAACGCCCCCCTCAGTATCTAACCCAATTGCAACGAATTTAATAGGAAAAAAGGATTTCAATACAGGTTCTGAAAATAGGGATACTGTTTTTGGAACAGATAAAAACCTCTATTGGCCCTTTTCAATTTGTATTGAAAATGACATAATGGCTATCGCCGATACAGGCAACCATCGCATTTTTTTGAATAAACTAATATAGTTATGAGTTATGAATTATGAGTTATAACTGCTTGATTATATAACTCATAACTCATTTGACAAACTCATAACTCATAACCCCAAACCCGTTTCATGCGCACACCATTAGGAGCATTTCTTTTTATTGCCTTTGCTGTTTAGTCTG
>JANLRG010000644.1:0-1243 GCA_031361545.1 Bacteroidota bacterium | reverse complement strand
CCCCCCCTCAGTATCAACTGGTCGAAAGCCGTTAATTTCAACAATTTGTTTAAATAAAGAGCCGCACTGACCGCTGGGAAAATACCCCATTGCCTACCCACTGCAAATTTTGATGAACCGTCGCGGCGCACGATAGCACTGATTGAAGCCATGTCATTGAAGTTAAATTGAGCCCGACCAAAGAATGAGATAATCCGCTCGCCACTTTTATAACTGCTCCCGATTATTTTACCTGCTTTGTTAAAATCTGAAGCTGTTCCGATATTATTGCTACCAATATCGTCTGTCAAAAAGCCTGATGCAGATAAACCAAAGTCCTGATTGATAATGTGTTGATATTCATAACCTGCTGTCAAATTCAAATTGGATTGCCCTAAATCTTTATTGTAATTTAAATAAGAGTTGAAAAAATTCACATTTTTGTCGAACGCACCACGTGTAGCCATACCATTGCGAACTGTTCCTATATCATAGAATGAGCGACGGCTTGTATATTGATTATTGAGTTCATTTTCTTTTGTCAAAGCATAAGTAGATGTCCATTTTAAACCTTTAATGATGTCTAAATCTGCTTTGGCTGAAAGTGTATATAATTTTTTAGTACTCTTATTTGAGAGCTGGTCTTGGATGGCTTTCGGATTGTACTGGTCAAAACCACCGATGTTTTGGTAATATCCACCATATAGTATAGCATCGGCTGTAGTTGGGTTATCAAATCTGACAGGTGCTGTTGGATTATATTTAGTAGCCTGATCAATGACTTCACTGATGACAAAATTTTGATCTTGATTGGTTGTAGAGAAATTGAAGTTTAAATTCAATTTATCATTAAATGCTCGTTGATCCAAATTAATCCGTGCATTCAATTGCTTATAACCATCATAAACGATACCCTCTTGATTGCGCCAATTCAATGAAGCACTGTATCCGCCTTTACCTAATCCACCATTTAATGATAAATTATGAACTTGAGAAAGGGCAGTGCGTGTGACCTCTTTGTACCAATTCGTAGAAGCCCCTCTATCAAAAGATTGAAGAGAGTTGCCTTGTGCTAAATTGGCGGTTTTGTATTCAGCAGCGGTCATGGCTTTTGGTGTACGCGCCAAATGTTCACTTGTCAATTGAACCTTATAATTCACTGTTGTTTTTTTCGATGAACCCTTTTTCGTTGTGACTATAATGACGCCACTTGATGCCTGCACACCATAAATAGCCGCAGAAGAACCATCGCGTAAAACCTCAA
>JANLRG010000641.1:0-4366 GCA_031361545.1 Bacteroidota bacterium | reverse complement strand
TGTTCATGGCTATTATGGGCAAAAAGACTGGGCGAGACAAGGCAAACAAGGGCAATTATTAGGTTTTTCATACTTTTTATTAAAAATAAAATGGTTAAATCTCAGGGAATACTGAGGGGGGATGATCCTCACTGCGAGCGGAGCGTGGCAGGAAGGATATTTTATTGCTGAATAATTATTTTCTCCGTAAATGCAATGGCTTCTTTTTTTATGGTCAATAAATACAAACCATTATTTAAGTCCGATACATTTATGTTTTTTGTTGAAACACCTTGCTTTATTAATTTTCCATCCATTGAATGAATGGTATAATTAAAAGATAAAGCATCATTAAATGTAACAGCAATCAGATGATGGGCTGGATTGGGCGCAATAATTGGTTTTTCAGCGGCTGAAATGTCATGAGTCGGAACAGCCGCATTACAGACGGTTTTACCCAATAAAGTTGCCATTTCACTGCATAAATAGGTGTAATTGGTGCGTTCTGTGGCGGTTAAAGTTTTTAGCAATAAGTTAGTGCGCTCATTGGCATCATTTGTTAGATTATAAAACTCTTGAGTGCCATCATCAAAATTCATCAATTTATAGTCGGCATTTCTCATTGTTTTACCTTCTTTGGCTTGCGGAATGACTGAAAAAACCTCGGTAAAAGCCCACGGACGGGCAGTTGTGGCGGTGTTTTTAAGAATCGGCACCAAACTTTTACTGTCCACAGGTTTATTAGCAGGGATTTGCGACCGCCAATTTGTAAAACCCGCTAATTCTAAAATCGTCGCAAATAAATCTTGTGTATTCACCAAAGCCGTACTCACACGCCCTTGATTGCGCACCGAAGGGCCCGAAATAATGAACGGCACGGTGATGCCTGGCTGATAAATACTGCCTTTTGCACGGGGGATTTGGGCAACGGGCGTCGCGTCGCCATTGTCGCCGATGAAAATAATATCGGTGCTGTCGAGTTTGTTATTGGCTTGCAACCAATTATAGACTTTGCCAATTTGATTGTCCATGGCTTCCGTCATCGCTTTAAAATACGCCTTTGGATTTGCCGCAATATCGGTGGATGTTCCGCTTAAATTGCGGTAAGAATGCAGCGAATCGGGCGGCAAATGATAGGGGTCGTGCGGGGCGTTGTAGGCCAACCACAGGAAAAAAGGTTTGGTGTTGTTTTGTTGTCCGAGCCAAGTGATGGCGTCATTTGTAAAGTCCGTTGTGGTGTAATTCGTTGAAATTGCGCTCACGCCGTTGGTGGTTTTTGTCCAATTGGTATAGCTTTGAACCTTGCCTGGGAAGAAGCCCGAAAAGTAGTCGTAGCCCATTTTATTGGGAAAAGCGATGGTTTGGGCTGATAAATTCTGCAAATGCCACTTGCCGATGTTCGCTGTGTTGTATTTTGTGGGTGCGGCATTGCTTTTCAGCAATCTTGGAATCGTGATTTCTGACGTATCCAAAACGGCATCACCCGCCCCGCCGATGACCGTCCCGACGCCATGCCGAAAGCTGTAACGCCCCGTCAACATACCCGCCCGCGTAGGCGAACAAAACGGATTGGCCCAAGCATTGGAGAACCGAACGCCACGACTTAATAGTTTGCGGACATTCGGCATATTCACCGTATCCAAATGATTTTCTTGAAAACCACACCAATCTGAGCCTAAATCGTCGGCAATGATGAGAATGACGTTGCGTTGAGCGGTGGCAACTGTCATTGATATGGCTAATAATAAGAGAATAAAGGTATTTTTCATTTTCTAAAATGTATTTGACAACCCAAAGATTTTGTTTCCTTCAAGGCAATATCTTGATGCGTCAATAAAGCATCAACGGCATCTGCCAAAAATGCGGTTTTTACTTTTTTAGGTTCATAACCATTGTCATCAATAGCCCCATTGTATTTGACAACCCAATCGCCGTTTTCTTTCCAAATAATAAAAGCATGAGGTGTTTTATCTGCCTTAAAATCCTTGGCGACCACTTGAGTATTGTCGTACAAATAAGGGAATTTAAAGTTTTCATTGGTTGCTTTTTCAACCATATTGGCGTAAGAATCTTCTTCATAAGTGACGGTATCTGTTGAACTTATGGCAATAAGCGGCACGCCTAATTTTGAATATTTTTCACTCATTTCATTCAACCTTTGAGGGTATAATGCCGCAAAAGGACAATGATTGCAGGTAAAAACAATGATAAAACCCTTTGAATTGGGGTAAGTACTGAGGGATACTTGTTTTCCATCAATGTTCAACAAACTGAAATCTTTCACTGTTTGCTTTTCTATTTTACTGTTAAAACTCAGTAAAATCATCAAAGAAAACAGGCAAATACAGGGTATCAAAACACGTGTTATATTTTTCATTTTGAAATGGATTTATTTATACTTTTTGCATTAAAAGTGATAAAATACTGAGGGGTATCAGGTTAGGGAAATTTTTAAAACTTCCTTAACCTGATGTATGAATATCACTGTTTTATAAACTTTTGAGTCGTCACTTGCTTCGTCTTTTCATCCGTTAGTTGCATGAAATAAATACCCGATGCAAAACGACTTATATCAATGCCTTTTTCTAATTCAGGTTTTGGCAACATATACAAGGTGCGACCAAATGAATTGACAATGCGGATATAATAAACTTGTGCCGTGGGGTCAGCCATTTTTACATAAAGGCGATTGGTAGCAGGATTGGGTGAAAGCGAATAATTGACCCCCTCAGTATTGACCTCATTCGTAGGCGTAGTGCTTTTCACCACGAATGAACCCATCATGCCTTCGTCTTCATGGGTGAGGGCATGGCAATGATACATGTAGGGCCAAGTAGCGTCTGAAAAATCATCAAATTTGGCGATAAAAGTCACTGTTCCACCAATCGGAATCCATACCACATCTTTCCAACCTTGTTCATACGGTCTCATGGCACTTAGATTGCCGCCCGTTCTTGAAATAATTTTAAACGGCACATCATGCAAGTGAAAAGCATGACCGAAGATGTTGTTATTCACGATTGTCCATTTCTCAATGGCATTTAAATTAACCGTTGCATTGGTTTTCTTTAAACTAAAAAACTCATTGTTTAATGAAAAAGGCATACCCATTTGACCGCCTGTTACATTGATGGTTCTTGAATTGGTGACTTGAGCATCTGTCCAATAAGTGTTGTTAATTAATGCTGTTGGAATCGTTGTAATTGGATTGGTAGTAGCAGCTATCACATTGATTCTCAACACATTAAAGTCAACGGCATTTAATAAACCACCGTTTAGGGGACCATTATTACCCGTTGGATTTGAAGCTCTGCCTTCGAGTCCAGGCCAGCCGAAAGTATTTTGTCCAGGTGTTAAAGATTGTATTTCAGTTGGTGAATTATAGGATACCAAATCGAGCGTACCCCCCACAGTGTTGGCACTTAAATCCACGAGAATCTCATAGCGTTCGCCCGTTTGGATGGCTAAACGATTTGTAGCAACAGGGGCATTTAACAAACCGTCGTCATTGCCAATGACATAAAAAGTCCGGTTGTCACTAAATCCTAAATTATACCCGCGTTGTATTTCACCATTTAAAATACGTAGCCGAACCACTTGTTTGGGCAAATTGACTTGCGGATTCAGCGTGCCATTCACCATTGCATAATCACCATAATTATCAATGATATTATACGCCATTTGATTGCCCGTTAAAAACCGCCGACTTGTTATAGCCAAGGGTATATCGTCAATGCCATATTTTCTCGGCAAGGGCAAAGCGGCTTCTGCGGCATCTCTCACGATGATAAAACCGCCAATACCTTTCGTAACGTGTGCTTGCGTATGTTCATGCAAATGTGGATGATACCAAAGCGTAGCGGCTTGATTTTTAACCGTCCAATAAGGCTGCCAAACCGTTCCCGGAGGGATAATTTGATGCGGTCCACCGTCCATAATAGGCGGTAAGTGCATCCCATGCCAATGGATAGTGGTCGAATCATTGAGTTTATTGGTCACTTTCATGTTGACGGCGGCACCTTTGTTCATGATGAGCGTGGGTCCCCAGAATTTGCTGTTATTGACAGCTCCCGTAATGGTTTGATTGCCTACTTTGAATTGGGCGAAGGTATCTTTAACGATTAAATTAAAGGTCGTTCCAGAAATAGTATCGGGAATCCAAAGGGTGTTGTATTGAGCAGATAATTGGTTGATTGTTAAGACTAACAAAGCCAAAAGCAATTTGTAATTTTTCATCTTTAAAAAGGTTTGTTGATCATTTTTTAATTAAATTTCAATCAATACTTTTACCCAAATCATTGTAGAAATATACATTGTCTACATATACTTGACTATTAGAGCCGACTAAAATCAATTGCGCCAAATGAGCGCGGGCTTTTAAATTTTT
>JANLRG010000596.1:0-1279 GCA_031361545.1 Bacteroidota bacterium | reverse complement strand
ATTCGTGGTATCACACAAATTGATGTCTCCTGTTCGACCCAAAACAAAACGAATATCCGTTTCACCCGCCATTTTCGGCAAATCCTCGTAATCGCTGTCTCTTAATTTGCGTTCGTTGTAGATAAATCCATGGTCGGCTGTTATCCAAATTTGATAAACATTGAGGCTGTTCAGCTTTTTTAATACCCGATGAAGGTATAAAATGGTGCTTTCAACGGATTCAAATGAACGGCTTTCCGATTTTTTACTGTCGCCTGTTTCGTCTATCTCGTTGTGATAAATATAAACCACTTTGGGATCTTCGTCATTTTCAAGATTGAAAAAACCTCGACCTGTATCTTCGTTCATATTCATCAGAGTGACATCGCTTATCACTTCATTTTGTTCGGTTATTTGTTTCAAAATAGCCCTTCTATTAGCTAACCCTTCCGTAGAAATGCCGCCGATGCGGATATTTAAAGCATTTTTATTGTCGTCATAAACAGCTTCTACGCCTTTGGAACGCGGTAATAAATTGGACATACCGAATTTCGTATTCGAAGGTAATCCTGTCAACATCCCCGTTATCGCTACTTCATTTTTTGAATCGCGTTGCAAATGCTTGAAAAGGTCGTGTGCCGCTTCAAAACGGAAGGCATCGGATATGATAACTGCTATTTTTCCCGTCATCGGGCGGATATGCGTTTCATAAAAATCGTACTGCTTGTCGGCTTGAATAGTGCGCCAATTAAAAGTGTTTTCTTTTAATATCTCCAACCATTCTCGATTCAATTCTATCAAATACCGGTCGTATTCGGTGTTCAAGAGGTCTTTTAAATCAAAAAAATCGAAAACTTGCACCCCCTCAGTATTTTCTAATTTGCTAAACGCATAAATCGCTTTTCGGTAGTGAAAATCTATTTGCCATAAGTCCGTTGTTTATTTTTCGATGTAAATATCCAAAGTATTGAACCTATAACGATTGGCGTATTGTTTCAACAAATCAATCAATGCTGCTGCATTTTCCAAAAAATCGAAATACTTATCCCATATTTTGTCCTCTTTCACACGAGCGCGCAGAGTCGGTATGTCCTCGCGCACTTTGGTAGGGTTGTAGGTGATTTCTGCTTTCGCATGATTCAGCAATTGCCCAGTCATGCGGGGCGTAAAATAGCCGAATTCATGCGCTGTACCGTACCAATCTACCAATTTCAATTCATCTACATCATGGGCAAATTCTGTCAAAACCATCGCCAAATCCTCTACCACCAGCCAGCCCACCGCAATCGACCCATTGACG
>JANLRG010000579.1:0-1152 GCA_031361545.1 Bacteroidota bacterium | reverse complement strand
CAAAACCACCATAATATCAATATCACTATCCTCGGTTTCCTCGTTACGGGAATAACTACCAAACAAAGCCAGTTCGGTTAAATTGTATTTCTCTGCCAACAGCGGCTTTACGGCTTTCAGTTTCTGCAATATAATTTCCTTATTGATCTGCATATACGATGCTTTATACAAAAATAGGAATTTAAAAGATTTTTATTGCTATGATGATTTTGAGACATTTTTTGAGGAAGAAATAATTCTTTTTAGATAAAATCCAAAAATCATTTAAATATTCGCCGCATTTATCAATACAGGCCCGTATATCTTGAACAATCCGGCGAATTTATTATTCAATCTGCCATATCTAATAATGAAAATGGCAGTTTTAATATTGGAAACGCCGTTTCTTACATTGAATGTGGTGTATTTAATATTGAAACCGGCATTTCTATATTTAATAAGGCCGTTTTCTTAATTCGTCGCTGGTTAGAAACCAGGCGACGGCGAAGATTGCGGCGAAGTCCGAGGGATGGCGAAAGATGTTTTTAATTCATATACTCATTAGAATGGATGAATGGTATAGTGTCATTTTTGGATGTTATTACTGAAAAAATCTTCCCACCTGAAAAACTGGTTTTATAGTATTCGACTAAAATAGCGTCAGGCATCTCTTTGGTTTTTGTGTTGATTATTTTGAAATCAACATTGACCAACAAATCTGGCAGCATGAAAAAATTGATTTTGTTTGTCTTTTTTAGAGTTATTTCTTTATACTCCTTATAAACTTTTGTAGATAAATTTGCTTGAATCTCATCTGATTTTTCGCAAGCTAAAATCATACTGTCACAATATTGTACAATTTGCTTTTTAGAAAAACAAATTAAATAATCACTTTCTTTCAAGTTGAAATCACAATATAATTCATGACTATTTGGAATTGTCCGATAAACACATTCAGCATCATAGCTATCGTCAAAATTATCATCAGATAGCCCTTTTAAGTCTTTATAGTGTTTAATTAATGTATCTCCCTTTTTTTCAACTTCAACACGTATACTGTCGCCATATTGTTTTACTTCGATAATATTTTTTATGGCTGAAGAAGGTAACGAGTCAGGTAAATTAGAGTGTAGGCTGCTTTTTTTGCCATGGTTGCAGGAAAGAAGTAAGAGT
>JANLRG010000548.1:0-6109 GCA_031361545.1 Bacteroidota bacterium | reverse complement strand
TTTCTTTTTTACTTTTAGCTTATTCCCAATTGTTTATTTTTGACCTTCTTCTTTTAAGCTTTGCCTTATTACTTTATTCTCAGCTTTTACTTCTGACTTTATTACTTTTTAATTATTCCTAATTTTCACCTCTGACCTTATTCCTTATTCCTTATTCCTTATTTTGCACCCATAAATTATATCGATGAAAAAAATAGCCCTAGCCCTACATGGTGGTGCAGGAACAATTTTGAGATCTTCTATGTCAGCAGAAAAGGAAGTTCTCTATAAAACGGCTCTTCAGTCTGCTTTGACATTAGGTTATGAAGTTCTTGAAAGCGGAGGAACTGCTATTGACGCAGTAGAACATTGCGTTATCAGTTTAGAAGATTGTCCTCTATTTAATGCAGGAAAAGGATCTGTCTTTACTAATACGGAAACTCATGAAATGGATGCCGCCATAATGGAAGGCAACAAGTTGATGGCGGGTGCTGTTGCCGGTGTCAATGGTGTTAGAAATCCAATTCAGTTAGCCAGAAAAATAATGGAGAATTCAGAACACGTTCTTTTATATGGAAAAGGTGCGGAGGAATTTGCAAAAGCGATGAATCTTTCTTTTGAAAATAGTGAATATTTTTTTGATCAATTTAGATTTGATCAGCTGAAAGAAATTCAAAACACGGATACCTTTAAGTTAGATCATTCAGACAAAAAATTCGGAACAGTTGGGGCTGTAGCTCTAGACATCCATGGAAACCTAGCCGCTGCCACTTCAACTGGAGGCATGACGAATAAACGGTTTAATAGAATTGGAGATAGTCCAATTATTGGATCTGGGACGTATGCAAATAATAAAACTTGCGCCGTTTCTTGTACAGGTCACGGAGAATTTTTTATACGAGCAGTCGTCGCTTACGATGTTTCTTGTTTGATGGAATACAAAGGACTCAATTTAAAAGAGGCATGTGATGAAGTTGTACAGAATAAGTTAGTGAAATTAGGTGGTGAAGGTGGTCTAATAGCAATTAATCCAAATGGAGAGTGTGTCCTTTCTTTTAATAGCGATGGAATGTATAGGGCATGGAAAGATGCTTTTGGAAATGAGGGGGTTGAAATTTATAAGTGAGTCCCCTTCTTAACTTTTCTGCTCTCTTTTTAATGTTCATTTTTTTATTTCCACCACTTTTGATTGGATGAAAAAATGAAATTAGGCACTAATTTGTAAACTTTTAACAATTAAGTTGTTTCATATCAATTTCTCGCCAATTATTTTGGCTGTCAATTCATAACTTTGATATATTTGTTATCACAACGATGCTGTTGTTTTGTTGTTGAACTTCCGACAAGAGGTATTTTAATCGAATGAACTATTTCAAGTTTAAAAATTATTTTTTTTTCTGCTTTTTGCTTTTCATTTTTTCGGAAAGTAAAGCCACCCATATTGTAGGTGGTGAAATGAACTATCGTTACCTCGGTAGTAACAACTATGAAGTTTCTTTAACTGTCTATCGCGACTGTTTTAATGGACGAGCTGATTTTGATAATCCAGCCAGTATTGGCATTTTTGATGATTTGGGTTCACTCGTTTACACCACAAACGCTTATATCACTACTCAACAAGGAGTTTCAAATGTTATTAATTCACCATGCATTATTCCCCCCTCTAATATATGTTATGAAGTAGCCAACTATGTTTTTACAACAACTTTACCTCCCATAGCTGGCGGTTACACAATTACCTATCAGCGTTGTTGTCGAAATAGCTCAATCATAAATCTTGCGAATGTTCAAAGTACTGGCGCCACTTATTTCGCTACAATTCCAGATCCGTCTGCTACGACTTTCAACTCTAACCCAAAATTTATCAACTGGCCCCCAACGTTTATTTGTAAAGATGCTCCATTCACCTTCGATCACTCTGCAATAGATTATGAAGGGGATTCATTAGTTTACTCTATTGTCGTTCCCTATGAAGGTGCCGATCAATCTTTTCCTAAGCCAAGTCCACCTGCCAGTCCACCTTACTATCATGTCCAATATAGAAGTCCATACTCTCTTAACAACGTCTTCGGAGGAACTCCTCTCCAAATTGATGCTTCGACTGGAATTTTAAAAGCCACACCTAGTTCTCTTGGGCAATTTGTTTATGGCGTAAGTGTCAAAGAATATCGCAACGGAGTTTACCTCGGTGAAACTATTCGCGATTTTCAAGTTAACGTTGTGCCCTGCCCACAGATTACTGTCGCTTCCATTTTTTCTCCTACCATCTCTTGTGGAAGCCTTGTCGCAAATTTTTCGAATACAAGTTATAACGCCGCAACCTATCAGTGGGATTTTGGAGATCCGCTTTCTCCTTTTGATACTTCTTCAATTAAAAATCCAGCCTACGCCTACACGGATACTGGAAATTATGTAGCAACTCTTATTGCATACTCTGGAATTAATCCTGCTTGTAATGATACTGTCACAGGTATCGTTCATATCTATCCGGTCTTCCAATCTGAATTTGATATCAAGAATAAATATTGTGAAAATAATTTTTCTTTCATTGATCGCTCTCATGGAGTAGGAGGAGTTGCAAATTTTTGGTTGTGGAATTTTGGAGACAATTCTATTTCAATCGATCCTAACCCCGTTCACTCTTTTCTAAATCCTGGCTCTTATAATGTATCACTGATTACATCATCGGATTCATCTTGCTTTGACACACTCATCCAAAAAATTAATGTTCAGAAAAAACCTTTGTCCGCTTTCAATGTTCAACTCGATACTTGCAGTTATTCTATCCTCACTAAAGATTCTTCTTTAAATGCGGCTACCTATCGATGGAATTTTGGTGATGGAAATTTAAGTTTTGAGAGTTCTCCTAAACACCAGTACAGTCACGATGGTCACTTTACTATTGAACAAATAATCTTTACTGATTCTTTTTGTATTGATACTTCATTTATTTATATAGAAATTCCTCCATTGCCACAAACTGATTTTAACTTTATTGCGGCCGATTGTGATTCTACTGTTCACTTTAAAAATATTTCTACCAATGGTGTGAGTTACCATTGGAATTTTGGAGATGATAGCACCTCCACTGTAGAATCTCCAGATCACGTTTATGAACTTGCAGGCAAAGTACCTGTTGCACTAACTACAACATCTATTTATGGTTGTGAAGTAACAGCTACAAAAGACATTTTTTTCATTCCATTTAAGAATGCGCAATTTCAAGTAACACAAGATTCTTGTAGTGGCATTGTAAATTATTTTGATGTTACAAAAAACGCTGTAACTTACTATTGGGAATTTGGAGATGGTGTAGTCAGTCATCTTAAAAATCCTAATCATATATTTTTACATAATGGAGATTTTGTTTCTAGATTAATAATTAATAAAGAATCTAATTGTTTGGATTCTGCTTCCAAAGAAATCCGGACTGAGGATTTGTTAGGTGAATTACTTTTTATTCCCAATTCATTCACTCCTAATGGTGATGGGAAAAATGATTTGTTCGAATTGAGTTCTTTCAGACCGTGTCTTGTTTATTCTATTCAAATATTCAACCGTTGGGGCGAAATGGTTTATGAAAATAAGGATGCTTCTACAATGCAATGGGATGGTACCTACAGCGGAGTTCAAATTCCAAATGATGTCTATGTATATTTGTTAAACAATGGTGTGCAAGTGAGAAAAGGATTTATTAATTTGATTAGATAAGTCAGAAAAAAAGTGCGAAACATCGAAAGGCAAACTAAATTATTTCTATAAACTCTTGAATATTTCTAAAAGTTTTTCCTTTCTTTTTTCTAGTGGAAAGTTTGTTCGGATTCTATTTCTTGCATCTGCACCTTTTTGAATAATGTTTTTTTGATTGATGTTTTTTATTAAATCAACTAATAAATTGCTATTCCTTTCATTTAAAAGAAACCCCGTTTCACCTATGATATCTGGTATCGAAAAAACATTGGAACCAATTGGGATACATTCACAAAGCATCGCTTCACATAATGCATTTGGAAAACCTTCTGCCATTGATAATTGTAAATAAAATTGATGCTGTGATAAAATTGTAGAAAGGTGATTGTTTGGTATTGGTGGGACAACTTGAACGTTCACTGGCAAATTTTTTAAAAATGGAGAAGATGTATCGCCTACAATTGTAAATTTTGAATCTGGAAGTTGAATAGCGGCTTCAAAAATCAGGTCAATTCCTTTCAATTTAATCTGAGATTCCCTGCTCAATAAACCGCTAATCGTTATAAATGAATTTTGATTGGCCGCTTCTGTCTTCTTGAATTTAGTATCGTCATATCCGTTTTCTACAATGGCATATTTAGTAGTGATTTCAGGAATAAAATATTTTATCCCTTGTTTATTGAAGTCATTCCTGTCATAGTTGTATTCGGTCATCCAAAGTGATTGATGTTTTGGAATGATAAAGGAGCAATTTTTAAATGAGAATTTGGTGGCAAGTGAAAGAAGTCGCTTACTGTAATTGCCATATTTAATCGAAGGAAACGAATGACAGTCTGTTCCTGCCGCAATGATGATTGATTTTTTCCCGACTAAATTGGCAAACAGGATTGGTAGAACAGAGTGGAAGCCGGCAAGCTGAATGATAATATATTTACTGGTCGTTAAATTAGCTAGTAAAAAAAAGATCTGTTCGATTAATTGAAAAGGAGTTTTCCATTTTTTTCCAAAATTAAAATTGAATGTTTTTAATTCAAACAGTTCGCTGAAAATCGCTGCATCTTTTTCTACAAAAGAAGATTTCCCGACAAAAAAATAAAGAGCTTTTTTCTTAGTTGTCATGGTTTTTTTGCAGCGGTAAAAATTCCACCCGAAAAATATTTCCCTGCTGGAATTGGATGAATTGCATTTTCTAACAACCAAATTATTTTGGATGAATATCTAATCGTTTTTATAAAGAGTTTTTTTATTCTGAAATATGGAATTGGCTTTCCATCTTTTCCTTCTAAAGTGACGGCGAAACTGATTGCTAAAAAGTATTCATTCACAATTTCGCTCAGTCCTGCTTTTGAAATTGCACGACTCATATCTTGTTTATCGAGTGGAACATGAATATCATATACAGGTCTGTTCAATACCTTATGAAGAAGTCCAGTAGCTCCAGTCATATTCGGTATTGAAGTAATTAATATTCCTCCGGGTTTTAAAAATTTTGCAAAGGCTTTTAAAGTTGCTGTTGTATCTTCAAAATGTTCGACGACGCCAAAAGAACAGACCACATCAAATTTTCCAATTAATTCTGACGGAGGATTAAATGCATCGCCATGAATTATTTCTCCTTTCACTTGATCTCTTTCAAGAATTTTTTCGGTTTGCTTACAGCCAAATTCTGAATAGTCTAAACCATACACATCGAAAGTAAATTCCTTTTTAAAGTAAGTGAGAAAAACAGAATTCCCACAACCGATTTCTAGAATTTTAGAATCAGAAGTTTTAATTCCTTCGAATGATTTGGTAAACAATCGGTGTAATAAGCGATTTGGATATTCATTTACATTGGATGAATGGATATTCATTGGAGGGGGAAGAGTAAAATTCTTCCAAAATTGTGTCCAATATTCTTCCCCAGCTTTGTCTGCTATTTTATGCGGTTGGTCTTTTTGCTCTTCCATAATAGTTTGAAGTGGTGAAATTAATTAAATACATTATATACTTATCGAATACGCTGTTTTTTTGTGTAGTTTAGCCGTAATTCTATGTGTGGAATAACTGGATTTATTGATTTTTCAAAAAGCTCTAGCCGTGATTTACTCAAATCGATGGCAGATGCTCTTTATCATCGTGGTCCGGATGATTCTGGTGAAGAGGTTTTCGATCTTCCTCAAGCAAACATTGGCTTCGGCTTTCGCAGATTGGCTATAATTGATCTAAGTCCACTTGGTCATCAACCAATGCAAAACTCATCGAATGGTAATTGGATTGTTTTCAATGGTGAGATCTATAATTTTAATGAAATAAAAGATACGGCCAAATTGATCCAGTATCTGAAAGCACATGGTCCGCCACCTGTGGAAAGCGAAGACTATACAATCTATTATAAATACCCTGTCATTCTAACCTACCTCAGTTATTTTCCCTATGTGCAATTGTTGCTATTGATACT
>JANLRG010000530.1:0-3190 GCA_031361545.1 Bacteroidota bacterium | reverse complement strand
AAAAAATCTTCATCCAACAATTCTTTTACGCTCCCCTGAATAATCGTTTTGCCTTTATTGATAATTACCATTCTATTTGCAATTAATTCAATTTCAGATAAAATATGCGAGCTCAATAAAACAGTTTTGTTTTGTTCAAACTTTAGCTTCAAAATTAAATTTCTGATGTCAATTATTCCTTGTGGGTCTAATCCAGTTGTAGGCTCGTCTAATATAATCAGTTTAGGATCGTGAATCAATGCTTGGGCAATACCTAGGCGCTGCTTCATACCGTGTGAAAATCCACCAACTTTATCTTTTTCTCTTCCCGCTAATCCAACAAATTCCAAGGTCTCCTGTATCTTTATAGATGGAATATTCTTTCCTGAAAGTCGTAAAGCAATTTCTAAATTTTGTTGAGCCGATAAGTATTTATAAAAGTCGGGCTTCTCAACTATACACCCAATGTTGGTGAGAATTTCTGATCTATGTGAAGAAATATTTTTGTTGAAAATTTTAATTTCCCCTGAAGTGGGAGCAATTAATGAAAGCAAGGTGCGGATAGTTGTACTTTTACCTGCACCGTTTGGACCAAGAAACCCGAACACATCGCCTTGATAAACATCGAACGAAACGTCTTGCACTGCACAAAAACTTCCATAAAATTTTACAAGATTACGAACTTCTATAATTTTTTCACCTTCATTCATACGCGTTCTTAACAATGAATCAAATTATTTGTTCAAAGTTAATCAATTAATACTCCGGACAGTTTTAAGCGGCCAAAGTTCCATAATTAATTATATTTTGGTAGTTTATATTTGAAACTATTAAGTTCGGATTTATACCTAACATTGATATTATTAGTTCATTAAAGTATTCGTTGAATCTTTTTCTTTTAAAATTATCGATGGACAAACTGATGCTAGGATCAAATCCATTCTTTTGCAAAATTTCTAGTTTGGCAAAATTGACTGTAGTCATGGTGGTGTTGAAATGAAAGTTTAATGCATTTTTATTTCTGCTCTGACATTATTTATACCTCTTAAGCCACGATTACGTTTATCAATTCAATACACAAGTTTCCAATATTGACAGTTCAAGAGTAATAGTAGGTGTGTATGATGGCTTTACGTAGTATGGTTTATCTGCCAATTTCTATTTATCAGCACTGGCCCCTGATGGTAAAATTTACTTCAACTGTGGTAATAGTACAACCGTTATTCATTAAATAGATTACCCTGATAGTGCTGGCCTTGCTTGTGGGTTTTGTCAACATTGTGTTCTTTTACTTGGAGCAAACGCTTTCACCATTCCTAACTTCCCTAATTATTTTTTTAGGCGCAGAAGGAGGACCAGTGTGTGATAGTTTACCAGCTTCAATTACTTCCATCACAAAACCCATTGAAGAGTTTTCTGTTTTTCCGAATCCTGCGCGTACAGAAGTATATCTAACTTTATCAAAGCAAAAAGTTCGTTCTGCTGAAGTTTACAATTCTTTTGGCCATCTCGTTGAATGTACTACAGAATTGATAAAAGATGAATACATTCAATTCGACTTGTCCACGTTACAAAGCGGTGTGTACCACATCGAGATTGTTTCAGACAAAGGGAAACAAGTGAAAATGGTTGTGAAGGAGTAGGGTGGTTTGTTAATTTCTCATCAACAAGATATTATTATCTAAAGTTCTTTCTTTCCAATTTCTGCCCAAACCTTTGAAATCAGACCTGAAAAGATGTTTCTTTGGTTTCTATTTTCCATTCTTTGATTATCTTTCATAAATTTTGTAATGAATAATAGATTTTTTACTGTTATATCTCAATAATAGTATTACATTTGCATACTTCTTAGAAGATTGTATACCAGTAAGTTTGTAATTTCATCAATCACAATTATCAGTTTTTACATTTTTCAAGCAGCAGCCGATGCAAGTTTCGATAACGAAATGCTTAGGCGAAACAAATTCTTTTAATACCCATTAATGACATTTACAAAATTAGGAGTGAGTCAACCATTGGTCGAAGTACTGATCAATAAAGGCTACTTAGAACCCACACCCATTCAAGTACAATCTATACCAATTGTTCTTCAGGGAAAAGACATCTTCGGATGTGCACAAACAGGAACTGGAAAAACAGCAGCATTTGCTCTTCCAATCCTTCAACTTCTCAACGAAAAGAAAGACCCAACACAAAAAAAGGTTATCAAAGCGTTGATCCTTTCGCCAACCCGCGAATTAGCACAACAGATTTATGATAGCTTCCGCACTTATGGAAGCAATTACAAACTTACTTCTTCCGTAATTTTTGGTGGTGTATCTCAAGTTCCACAAGTTTCTAATTTAAGAAACGGAATTGACATTTTAGTAGCAACGCCCGGTCGTTTACTCGATTTAATGAATCAAGGTTATGTCAAATTAAATACGATAGAATATTTTGTATTAGATGAGGCTGACAGAATGTTGGACATGGGATTTATTAATGACATCAAAAAAGTTATTGCTAAACTTCCAAAGCAGAGACAGAGTTTATTCTTTTCTGCGACAGTGTCTAACGACATTAAACAGCTAGCTAACAGTATTTTAATAAATCCATCTCATGTAGCAGTTACACCTGTTTCTTCAACTGCAGAAACAGTGAAGCAGAGTGTCTATTATGTGAATAAAGAGAATAAAAGATTATTACTGAAGCACGTACTTCAAACTGACTCAATTGAACGGGTCTTAGTTTTTACTCGCACGAAGCGTGGAGCAGATCGCGTT
Source organism: Bacteroidota bacterium (assembly GCA_031361545.1). GTDB lineage: Bacteria > Bacteroidota > Bacteroidia > AKYH767-A > 2013-40CM-41-45 > JADKIH01. Next base: position 449 of record JANLRG010000530.1, on the reverse strand, counting down.
GCGAAAGATTTGAATAAAGACGGCATCAAAGCTGAATCGATTCACGGTGATAAAAGTCAAGGGGCTCGTGAAAGAGCGCTTAAAGGATTTAAAAACAGTACGATAAGAGTTTTGGTGGCAACTGATATTGCTTCGAGAGGTATTGATGTGGACAAATTGTCGCATGTGATAAACTTCGAAATACCGGAACAAGCAGAAACTTATGTTCACCGAATAGGTAGGACAGGTCGAGCAGGAAGTTCGGGAATTGCACTTTCTTTTTGCACACAAGAAGAAGTTCCTTATATTCGTGATATCAATAAATTGATTAAGAAAAATATTGAGATTATAAGATCTCATCCATTTACAGATAACAAACCCAATAACAACTAATAACCATTAAAATTACAACACAATGAAAAACGGAGTAGTAAAATTCTTCAACGAACAAAAAGGTTTCGGATTTATTA
>JANLRG010000512.1:0-1992 GCA_031361545.1 Bacteroidota bacterium | reverse complement strand
AAAAAAACTAAGAAAAAGGTAATTTTCTTTGATGAATTACCTTGGATTGCAGGAAAACGGAGCAATTTTTTGGAAGAGTTGGCTTATTGGTGGAATGATTGGGCTTCTAAGCAAAACCTTGTTGTCGTCGTCTGTGGTTCGGCGGCATCTTGGATGCTTAAAAAATTGATTAATCACAAAGGTGGTTTGCACAATCGGGTGACTCAAAAAATCAACTTGAAACCCTTTACTTTATCCGAAACTAAATTGTACCTTGAAAGCCTCAATACACATTGGGATGATTATCAAATTATTCAATTTTACATGTCCGTAGGCGGTATTCCGACCTATTTGCAAGAAGCAAAACAAGGAGAAACACCTACACAAACCATTGATAGAGCATTCTTTACAAAAGACGGCTCATTGAGATATGAATTTACAAATCTTTATGCTGCCCTTTTTGATAATTACCACAATAATATTGCTATTATAAAAATACTCGCTGGAAAATGGCGCGGTATGACCCGTCAAGAACTGATTGCTCAATCCAAATTCAGTGACGGCGGTGGACTTAGCAAGATATTAGAAGAATTAGAGGCTTCCTCATTCATTATGCAAATGCCTTCTTTTCAGAAAAAAGCTAAAGATTTTGTCTATCGGCTGACGGATGAATATTCTTTGTTTTACTTGAAATTTATTGAAGGAAAAACAATATTGGGCAAAAATATGTGGCTCAAACAATCGGCAGAAGAAAAATATAAGATTTGGGCGGGTTATGCCTTTGAAAATTTATGCTTAAAACATGCGGATGCTATTAAACAAATATTGGGTATATCAGGCGTTTATACGGAAACATCCAGTTATTATCACAAAGGCAATGAAGAAGTGGAAGGTTTCCAATTGGATATGCTCATTGACCGAGCCGACCGTGCTATAAACTTATGTGAAATTAAATTTTATAACGACGATTTCCCAATGACAGATGAATTTGCGACGCAATTGCGGCAGCGAAGAGAAAGGTTTAGAAGCCTAACAAAAACAAAAAAAGCGCTTTTTAATACCCTCATTACAACTTATGGCGTTAAGCATAGCAAAAGTAGTAGAAGTCAAATTGATAATGTCATTACGATGGATAAGCTGTTTCTTTTAGGGCATTTTGATTAAAAAATGCTTATTTGAGTAATTTTATGTCAAAATACTGAGGGGTATGCGATTTCGGATTTCAGGCAATGCACCTCCGAAATCGTATCTTTATCTATCTAATTTCTTGGGTTATTAGTCGAAGTTATTTCAACACGTACTTTTAAGCCGTCAATTTTGAGAAAAAAATAAGATGTCAAAATGAAAGCTGCCATTCGTTCAAAATACGGAACACCCGAAGTTTTAAGTATAAAAGAGGTAGAAAAACCCACGCCCAAGGACAATGAAGTCCTCATACGCGTCTATGCGACAACCGTAAATAGAAGCGATTGCCACGTTCTTTGGGGCAAGCCGTTCTTTATGCGCTTTTTTACAGGTCTGTTCAAACCTCGTTTGGCATCAACAGGAACTGATTTTGTCGGGCAAATTGAATCCGTCGGAGAGCAGGTGCAAGCATTTAAAATTGGCGATAAGGTGATGGGCTTTGGCGGCGTTTTTGGGTGCGGTGCTCATGCTCAATATTTGTCCTTACCTGAAACAAAACCCATAATTATTATGCCCGAAAATCTAACTTATGAAGCAGCGGCAGCTTGTCTGGAAGGGGCGATATATGCTTGTGATATCAACCGATTAAAACCAAAAGTGGGGCAAAACGCCCTTGTTTTTGGCGCAACAGGAGCAATTGGTTCGTCAATGGTTCAAATTTTGACAGCCTACCATATTGCTGTAACAGCCGTTTGTCGAGGTGAACACGAGGCATTGGTAAAATCTTTAGGGGCTAACCGAGTGATTGATTATACAAAAGAAGATTTTACAAACGATTCTGAACAATATGATTTTGTTTTTGATGCTGTTGGTAAAAGCAGTTTCAAA
>JANLRG010000503.1:0-14320 GCA_031361545.1 Bacteroidota bacterium | reverse complement strand
ACAATGAAAAAATTAATTCTAATTATATTCTTCATTATTTTAGAAAATTCTGCAAATGCGCAATTAAATATTGGTGATCCAGGCGCCATCAAAACAACTTCTTTCAAGAAAAAAGATTTTGAGGAATTTAAAAATTCAACGACATGCTTTGTTATTCGAGAGAGAGATAAAGAACATTTAGCAGATATTGAGAAAATGTTAGCTGAAGTGTGGAAGTTTAATAAATATGAAATTATCGACTTCGATAAATATTTGACTTATTCGAATAAACCTGGAAAGATGTTTTTTGGTTTGCGATCTTATAATAGAAGTTCAGAGTATGTGAAATCGGCTGACTTGTTTGGAAAATATACTCAGTTCACAGATTTGTTTATTGAACTTTGGGTAAATGGAACTGAAGCTAAACCAAATAATATCGATGAGCATGTTCTCGCTACCTATGAATTGTATTGTCCTAAAGGCATCGTTGATGAAGTTAAGCAAATACAAACGTTGAACGCTTTTGAATTTATTTGTAAATCAAATGTTGAGGTTCCGTTTTGGAATTGGGGACTGTTGAAAAATGATTTGCAAGTGATCAATGCCTGTTTAGTCAACAATAAGCCCCTATGGAAATTTGAAAACAATGTAAAGAAAGATGAGATTGGTCGGCTTTCATCAAGCAAGCTTTTTGTCTTAGATAAAAACATCAGGCTCGATTCAAGAAATCAAGAAGATGTTTTTGAAAAGTATCCTTACAAATATGAAAAAATTTCTCTCGATCAATTGAATTCTAAAATTCTCGAATCTTCCACACCTTTTTACTATCTCGTTATTGATTTCCAAGGCTCCGATAAAGTTCTCTCGGTGCACAATAGCAAGTCAGGGGAGATAATCTATTCTAAGTACAAAGGAATGAGTTACTTCGTCAAAGGAAAAGATTTTGAAGCTCTCGCTGATGAAATAAAATAGGAATTCGCATCCTTTAATTATATTTTTCATGAACTACATTCTCAATTCTCAATTCTCAATCTTCAATTATCAATTCTAAATTTTTTCTTTTAACTTATTAATTATTACTTATTATTTATTGCCCTTACGATAATCTTCAAAACAATTCCGCAATCATACATCTCGCACTTCCACCTCCAATAATTTCTATTTCATTAAGCGGTGAAGAAACGACTATTGAATATTGTTCAAGCTGGGTGATTTGATCTGAGGTAAAATTTATTCTAGCTCTTTCTGACATAATCAAAAGTTGTTGACCTAAATTATTTTTCAAAGCAATACAATTTCCGCAAAAATTATTCATCTGATCAATGCTTATTTCAATCAACTTCCGACCTGAGATACTTAACTCTTCTGAAATTTTTATTTTATCTTTTTCTTCAATACACTCCAGGCAAATGATAGCATGCTCAGTAGTGAGTGAAAGCACAACGTTTGTATGGTAAACGCGGGAACCATTCTTGTCATTGCAGTCAAAAGTGAGGCACTTATAATCGACCAAAAATTTCCATGCTTCAATTACTCTTAAGTCTGTTCTTTCAGAAATAGCTGCAAACGCTACTTTATTGTCGTGGTCTATTACTAAACTTCCGGTTCCTTCCAAGTATTTCATTTCATTTTCAAAAAAAGATAAATCGGTTCTTGAATGATACTTTTTACCAATTTCTGAAATAAATTCTTTTCGCTTTTCTTGTCTTCTATTGATTGCTTTCATAGGGTAAATGAAAAATTGTCCATCCGGAAAAGTGCTAAACCAGTTATTGGGAAAAACAGCATCAGGTGTTAATTCATCAGGTGGAGTGAAAGTGACAACATTTATTCCATGTTCAATTAATTTGTTTCTGAATAATTTAAATTCATTACCTGTATTTGTATTGGCGACATCAGATTGAAATTTATTATCTGTTGCTGTTTCATGATTAAATGTAAATCCGATTGGCGAAATCAATAGTATGTTATTTGTAAGAGTCATCATCGAATACTGATTTTTTTGTTGTCTGAATGAAGATTAATCAAAATGACAACTTTCTTACTATAAAATTAAAAGTTGTACCATTTCTAAAAGAACAAAAGGTCGACTCAAGTTGTTCTCAATGTAAAGAAACATAAGATTCCTTACAAATGTCGGATGAGATGTGATTAAGAGATAAATGACCACAGAGACGGTCGTATTATGTGTAAAACTAAAATGATATGAAAAACGAACCGGTAGTAAGTTACAATCACATGGAAGAGGAAGAGGAGTCTATGCATTCTACTTCATCATTTCGATCTGTTCCCATGAGTTTATATATGCTTCTTGTAGTTGATGCAATTTTAATTTCAGGCCTAGCCGTCATTGCTGCAAAAATCATTTTCTAAGCAATCCAAATTGTTTAAGACCTTGAACGACTTCTTTTTTTAAGAGTCGTTTTTTTTGTTTCCTTTTTCTAGCAAACTCAACTAATTTCTAATTTTTTACTAACTCAATTCTCAAATTTTCAATCCTAAATCCTCAATTATTACTTATTACTTATTAATTATTTCTTTTTTGACCTTCAATCATTTCTTGGCCATGAATGACCAAGCAATAGTAATTGATTCATTTCAATTTATTTTTTTCTAAAACTTAAAATTTAACCCTAAACCCTTAACCTTGAACCTTAATCCAATTACCATTACTTGGCCATGAATGACCAAGCAATAGAACCTTGAACCCAAAACTTTGAACTTTGAACCTTGAACTTTGAACCCTTTTTACATACATTTGCAATTGAACCCTAATCTTTATCCAATGAAAAAATTCTTCTTTGTAACGATAGCTTGTCTTTTGGTGGCTATTTCAACGCATGCTCAAATTAGCCTTACTTCTTTTGCTACCGGTTTTAATATACCAGTTGACATTAAAAATTGCGGCGATGATCGATTGTTTATTGTAGAACAAAGAGGAACTATTCAGTTGCTCGACACAAATGGCGTAAAATATACACGGCCTTTTATGAATATCACGGCACGCGTACTTTTAAGTTCTGAACAAGGGCTACTTGGTTTAGCATTTCCACCCGACTATGCAACATCGGGATATTTTTATGTTGATTATACCGCTAAACCTAGTGGTGAAACTAGAATTTCAAGGTTCAAAGTCTTCGCAACTTCTCCCGACTCTGCGGATCCAAGCAGTGAGGAAATATTGTTAAGAATTTATCAGCCTTTTAGTAATCATAATGGTGGTCATTTAGCTTTTGGCCCCGATGGATATCTTTATATTGGAATGGGTGATGGAGGTTCTGGTGGAGATCCGGGAAATCGCGCGCAAAATCCGGATTCTCTCTTAGGAAAAATGTTACGCATTTCGGTTGACCCTTCGAATCCTACTTATTCAATTCCACCTACAAATATGTTTGCAGCTGATACAAGTCTTGGTCGCGGTGAAATCTGGGCTCTTGGTACTCGCAATCCATGGAGATGGAGTTTTGATACACAAAATGGTGATTTATGGATTGGAGATGTTGGACAAGATTCTGTTGAAGAGGTGGATTATATTCCTGCGGGTACTCCATCATCAACAATTAATTTAGGATGGAAATGTTGGGAAGGTAATCGCAGAAATTCAACGGCTGCTTCTTGTGGCCCTTTCTCTGATTATTGGCCACCAGTTGCTACTTATCGTCACCCAGTTGGATGTTCTATTACTGGCGGATATATTTATCGCGGAACAAAATACAATGCACTCTTCGGAAAATATTTTTACAGTGATTATTGTGTTTCTAACGTTCATTATTTGGTTCCAAATGCTGTTGGTGGATTTACTGATACAAATCTTGGAAATTTAGGAGCTTCAAGTATTATTAATTTTGGTGTTGATAAAAATAGAGAATTGTATTGTTCAACAGCTGGTGGTGGAATTTATCGTTTCAGTTCATCTAATTGTACTCCTGTAGCCAATATCTTAAATGCAACTGACACTGTTTCTGACTGTGGAACTGGTTCTGTTCGTCTGACTACATTTATCAATTCAAATTTAACTTACAATTGGTCGTATGGTGGAAGTGTGATTGCAACCGATAGTGTTGCTATTACAGCAAATCAATCTGGTGATTATATTCTTGAAGTAACAAATGGAGCTTGCTCAAATACTGATACTATCAATGTGAAGTTCGTTGCTCCTTTGAATATTACTTTTGGCGGACTAGATACTCTTTATTGTGTTTATAATAATCCGACTAATTTGCTTCCTAATTATTTGGGTGGATCATTCTCTGGTAATGGTGTTTCATTAGCTTCGTTTGATCCTTCTGTAGCTGGTGTAGGTACATGGACAATTACCTATACTTATACTGATGCAACGGGTTGTGTTTATAATCATTCGCAGAACGTGCGAGTGGATCTTTGTGTTGGCGTAATCGAAAATAAATGGTTGAATACTGTTTCTTTGTATCCAAATCCAACGCAAGGAAATTTTAATTTGAAAGTTTATAGTAAGATCGATCGTAAGATAAAAGTTGAAATTGCAAATACACTGAATCAACAAATTTCTTCAAATACGTTTGTTGTTGGGGCAGGGGAAAGCGCTATTTCTATAGCTGATAATTTAGAGAAAGGTCTTTACATCGTTAAATTAATTGAAGGTAATGATATGGTCGTTCAAAAATTAATCGTTCAATAAATTCATCTATTGTTATGAAAGTATTTTATTGGGTGCTCTTATCATTTTTTATTAGTGAAAGTAACGGACAAGATTTATTTAGTGTTCACGTAATTCCATCAACACTAAATTCTACTCCAGCAATTCACAGTGGCGCATTCGCAATGTATAATGGGAAATGGATTTTTATAGGAGGAAGAATTGATGGTTTGCACATTATGCAAGCCAATCAAGCTTTCCCTTATTATGGAAGAAATGATTCTGTTTTTGTTGTTGACCCAGTATTAAATAATTATCACGCCTCAGCTATTACTGATTTACCATTTATTTTATATGAGTCAATTGGTTCTTCCAACATGCAATACTATCAAGATGGTTCTCAACTTTACATGATTGGTGGATATGGGAAATCTGATTCTACAGGAGTGTACACTACTTTTCCTTCTTTGATTTCTATTGACCTAGATTGTTTAACTGCAAATGTTAGCGCTGGCTCTTCAATCAATTCTTGCTTTAGACAAATACGAGATTCTGTTTTTGCTGTTTCAGGTGGTGAACTAGAAAAAATTGATTCAACTTATTACTTAGTTTTTGGTCATCGGTTCGACGGATCTTATGCTGAAACTCCTCAGCTTAGTAATTTTGTTCAACATTATACGAATGAAATTAGAAAGTTTACTATTAATGACGATGGAGTGAATCTATCTATCAACAATTATTCAGCAATCGTAGACACCGATAATTTCCATCGACGTGATTATAATTTAGTCCCGCAAATCTTTCCAAATGGTACAACTGGAATAACAGCATTTGGAGGAGTTTTTCAAAAAACGGCTATCATGCCTTACTTGACACCAATTGATATCACTCCTCTCAATGTTACACATCAATCTTCTTTCAATCAAAATCTTAATCAATATACTGCTGCACATCTTCCCATTTTTGATTTAGGAAGTAATACAATGCATACTATTTTCTTTGGAGGAATGAGTTTATACACACTCGATACCACTAGTCACTCCCTGGTTCAAGATACGCTCATTCCTTTTGTCAAAACAATTAGTAAAGTCACAAGAGATGGCAGCGGTACACTTTCAGAATCTCAGATGAATGAGTCGATGCCGTATTATTTAGGAACAAATGCTTTTTTTATACCTGATACTTCAGTGCATTATTTAGATGGAAAAATTCTTGACATAAATTCACTCTCTGGAAATACTCGTGTCGGTTTTATTGTTGGTGGAATAAAAAGTGATTCTACCAACATAGCACATCTTGATCCTAGTGGAATGAGTAGACCGAATGCTCAAGTTTATGAAGTCTTTATTGATAAAACTGTTGATCAAGTTAGTGAAGTTGTTGTCGATAATCACATCAACAATCTTTTTGTTTATCCAAATCCAGCTCACGAATTATTAAATATCGATTTCGAAATTCCTAGTTCAGTTAAATGCGAATTGGCAATTTATTCTGTCAAAGGAAAATTAATAAGAAACTTGTTCAATGGATTTATGTTAGAAGGAAAGAAGCATTTTTCTTTTTCGACAGACGGAATAAAGAGTGGGATTTATCTTTGTCGTATCATCAGCGGCAATTCAAAAAAGATAGTAAAAGTTATTATAGAATAACTGTAATCTCCTTAAATAAATTTTGCACAAAGAATTTTTATCGAAAGAATATTTTGAATCTATTCCCTTGGAGTTTACTTTGGAGCTATTCTTATTAGGAAAGCTGCAATCACAGCAAAAATAATATTGGGAATCCACACCGCTATTAATGGTGCAATAGATCCGTTCACTGCAAACGTATTGCTAAATTGTTGAAAAAGGATGTAAGTGAAACTAAGGAATATTCCGAAACCTAACTGAACGCCAATTCCCCCTCGTGATTTTTTACTCGATAAAGAAACACCAATCAACATTAAAATAAATGTTGAAAATGGAACCGCTATCCTTCTGTATTTTTCAATTAAAAAAGTATTCACATTCTCTGATCCTTGTTGAATTTCTTCTTCAATAAATTTGTTCAGAGTCGGAGTATCCATAGCATCAATTATGTTCAATCGCCTCTTGAAATCACTTGGCTTAATAGAGAGAACTGTATCGAATCGAATCCCTGTTTTGATTGTTTCTCGAAATCCAGCTATGGTACGGATATAATAATTTTCTATTCTCCATCGAGTGTTTGTACTATCCCAAATAATTCGGTCTGAATTTAAAAACCATGTTCGTTTTCCATTTTCAATTTTCTCCAATGAAAATCGATAGCCAACATTCTCAACGTTATTATAACCTTCCAAATACATAAAGGTTCCCGGACTAATTTGTCGATGCAGGTTGCGATCTTTAAACTCAACAGGATTTTTAATATATAAATTTTCAAAATTCAATTTCACTTTGTTGGAATGTGGTATTACCCAGCCATTAAAATAAAATGAAAGCCCAGCTAAGAAAAGTGATGCTAAAAAATAAGGATAAAGCAATCTTCTAAAACTTATTCCGCTATTTAAAATCGCTACTATCTCCGTGTTTGCTGCTAATTTCGCTGTAAAAAATATTACAGAGATGAAAACAAAAAGTGGCGCAAATAAATTTGCAAAATAGGGTATGAAATTAAAATAATAGTCAAACACAATAGCTTTAAAAGGAGCCTTTCGCTCTATAAAATCATCTAGCTTTTCTGAAATATCAAAAATGACTGCAATCACAATGATCAAGGCCAGTGAAAAAAAGAAAGTCCCTAAGAATTTCTTAATAATATATCGGTCAAGAATTTTTAATTGATTCATAGTTGCAATAGCAAATGTATGATTTTAACGCAATAGCTTGAAATGAAATTTTTCTAAGTTAAAGTTTTTGTCCAAGCACTTTCACCATTTCATTTTTCCACGACATAAATGTTCCATCAATAATTTGTTGTCGCGCTTCGCCTACTAACCACAAGTAGAAAGCTAGATTATGTAAAGTACAGATTTGTGCAGCGAGAATTTCTTTGCTAATAACTAAATGTCTCACATAACTCTTGGAATAAGTACTATCAACGTATGAAGTTCCAAATTCATCGAGCGGGGAGAAGTTGTCTTTCCATTTTTCATTTCTCATATTCATTATTCCATTCCTCGTAAACAACGTTCCGTTCCGAGCATTTCTTGTCGGCATTACACAGTCAAACATGTCAATTCCCAATGCAATACTTTCAAGAAGATTGATAGGCGTACCAACTCCCATCAAGTAGCGAGGTTTATTCTGTGGTAAAATACTACAGACAACTTCTGTCATTTCATACATCATCTCTGCTGGCTCTCCAACAGATAAACCACCAATTGCATTGCCTTCGCGCTCTTGACTGGCAATAAATTCAGCTGACTGCAAACGTAAATCTTTGTAAGTGCTTCCTTGTACAATTGGAAAAAGTGTTTGTTGATGTCCATACTTTGGTTTGGTTTTATCAACATGAGAACAACATCTTTTTAACCATCGATGTGTCATTTCCATGCTACTCTTTGCATATCGATGATCGCATGGATAAGGAGTGCATTCGTCAAATGCCATGATGATATCGCCGCCAATTACGCGCTGAATGTCCATCGCATATTCGGGAGTAAAAACATGTTTTGATCCGTCGATATGACTGGAAAAAGAGACGCCTTCTTCTTTGATTTTTCTGCGGTCGGAAAGAGAATAGACCTGATAACCGCCGCTGTCTGTTAAGATTGGTCCTCCCCAATTCATAAATTTATGCAGTCCTCCCGCTTGCTCTAATACAGAAAGTCCTGGTCTCAAAAACAAATGGTAAGTGTTACCAAGTATGATTTGTGCTTTTATATCTTCCTTAAGTTCATGCTGATGGACGGCTTTGACGGTTCCGCCAGTACCGACTGGCATAAAGATCGGAGTCAAAATAGTTCCGTGATCTGTTTTTATTTCACCAGCCCTTGCCTGACTAAGTGCGTCTGATTTTGTGATTTTAAATTTCATCCCTGATTAACAATCTTACGTTAATATCTCCGCGAATATAGGCACTTTGATATGAACAGCCCTTTTACTTTTGTACAAATCACAATTCTTTACAAAGTTTCCTTTATTTCTGCATGAATCACTTTACCTTTGACCTCATTGGTCTGCTTTTTCTTTTGTTAGTTGGTACTGCTGTTGTTCAGTTGGTTTACTATTGGGTATTTTATAGAAGACTTGCATTTTATAAATATGATCAAGTCACGGGAGGACCGCATCCTGTATCAGTAATTATTTGTGCAAAGAATGAAGTTGCACGACTGAGAAAATATCTGTCTGCTATTCTTGAACAAGCCTATCCAGATTTCGAAGTAATTGTTGTGAACGATTGTTCATGGGATGAAACAGGCGAGTACCTTGATTCTATTGCGTCACAGTATCAGCATTTGAAAATCGTTACCCTTGTTGAACAAGAGAAATATAGTCATGGGAAAAAATTTGCGCTCACCTTAGGAATTAAAGCAGCCAAAAATGATTACCTCCTAATGACGGATGCAGATTGTATTCCTGCAGGTAAAAATTGGTTGTCTTTGATGCAACGTCATTTTGCAAGAAATACTGAAATTATTTTGGGCTACGGTCCATATCAAAAAGAGCACGGACTTTTAAATCGATTGATTCGCTTCGATACTTTTTTTATTGCTGTTCAATATCTCTCAGCTGCCTTTGGTAAAAATGCCTATATGGGAGTTGGTAGAAATTTAGCTTATAAAAAAGAACTCTTTTTTAAGAATAAAGGTTTTGCTAAACACAATCATATTCTCTCTGGGGACGACGATTTATTTGTGAATGAAAATGCAACCACAGAAAATACAGCAGTCGAATTAGATCCAGAGTCTTTTACTTTTTCTGAGGCAAAGAAAACTTTTTCTGAATGGTTTACTCAGAAGAAAAGACACATGAGCACGTCGAGTCATTATAAGACAGGTTATAAATTTGTGCTTTTTATTAATTACGTAAATTCACTCTTGTTTTATTTACTCTTGATTACTCTGTTAATTCTAAAATTCGAATGGAGAATACTCCTATCTTTATACACAGGAATGATTCTGTTAAGGCTGCCAATCATTTACTCCTGCGCAAAAAAATTAAAAGAAACTGATTTAGTTTGGATGTATCCCATTCTTGAAATCATTCATATCTCGCTTCAACCATTATTTTATTTAGCTAACATCTTCTCAAAACAAAAAACATGGAAGTAAACCCAAATCTCTCCGAAAAAGCACAAGTGGACTACAAATTGGTTCAGCAAGCTGTGAAAGGTGATCAAAAAGCTTATGCGGAACTGATGTCTCGCTACAAAGATTCGATTTACTTTATGTTATTGAAGATGGTCAATAATCGCGACGACGCCGATGATTTAACAATCGAGGCCTTCGGAAAAGCATTTAAAAACTTACATCAATACACTCCCGATTTTGCCTTCAGCACTTGGCTGTTCAAAATTGCCACGAATAATTGCATCGACTTTATCAGAAGAAAAAGAAAGTTTACTTTTTCAATCGATAAAGGAATGGAGAATGATAATGGACAGGAAATGCAGTTCGAAATTAAATCGCCGATGCTAGATCCAGAAGAGAAGATGATTAAAAATCAAAAAGCGATGTTGATGAGAGAAGTGGTTGAAAAATTAAAACCTCGTTACAAAAGATTGGTTGAACTTCGATATTTTCAAGAACGTTCGTATGAAGAAATCGCCGACGAATTGAAGTTGCCGCTTGGAACAGTGAAAGCTCAACTCTTCCGCGCCCGCGAATTCTTGTATCAAATTCTGAAAAACCAAGAAGAACAAATTTAAAAATTGAGAATTGAGGATTGAAGAATGGTTCAAAGTTCAAAGTTCAAAGGGAAAATTGGTTGAACCTTGAACTTTGAACTTTGAACCTTAAACCGTAAACGTAATTAAATGAATTTAATACAAAAATATTTTCCTAATCTTTCTGAAGATCAAAATCAAAAAATTGATCAGATGAAAGACGTTTATGAATATTGGAACCAACGGATCAATGTGGTTTCAAGAAAAGATATAGAACAAATTTATTTGCATCATGTTTTGCATTCACTAGCAATCGCTAAACTGATTACTTTCAAACCAGGAACAAAAGTGCTCGACATAGGAACTGGTGGTGGTTTCCCCGGAATTCCTTTAGCAATACTTTTTCCTGAAGTTCAATTTCATTTAGTCGATTCAATTGGAAAAAAGATTACTGTTGTAGAAGAGGTTTCCAAAAGTTTAGGATTAACCAATGTGGTCGCTGAAAAGAATAGGGCGGAAGACCTTAACGTGAAAGTTGATTTCGTCCTTTCGAGAGCCGTCGCCCAAGTTCGAGATCTGGTTCAATGGACAACCAAAATAATCCAAAAGGGTGGAACCAACGACCTTCAAAATGGTTGGATTCTCCTCAAAGGTGGCGACCTGAAAGATGAAGTCCGTGACTCCGGAAAATCGGCTGATGTTATTGAAATAAGCAACTGGTTTACGGAGGATTTTTTCATGACCAAGAAAATAGTTTACATCACCGCATAGCGATTTTAAGTCCTTTTTCTAAGTTTAGCTGCTGATTTCAATTTTAAAACCTCTGATAATCAACCCTCGAAAGATTCTTTAAAAAAAAGTACATTTGTTTTGTTCTTTTGAAATAAATATTACCTTTGCCATCCAGTTTTTAGAGTAAAAAGCATCATATTATGAAAAGGACATTCCAACCCTCTACCCGTAGAAGAAAAAATAAGCATGGTTTCCGTACACGTATGGCTACTGCAAATGGTCGTCGAGTACTAGCTGCTCGTCGTTCAAGAGGTCGTAAAAAATTAACGGTTTCTAGCGAAAAGAGTAATAAATAATTCTCTTTATCTTATCTGTCAAACGATGCCATCTTTTAAAGATAGCATCGTTTTTTTTTGAACTTGTTTTATTTTTCTGCTTTTAAAACATCACTAATTTCTGTCAGATTTTTAACCGACAACAAATGATGTCCAGTTTCAATAATTGTTACAGTACAATTTTTTTCAATTCCCTTTTTAAATCTTCGACCTAAAATTGGTGGCATCAATATATCCCACTTTCCTAAAAAAATAAACACTTGCTTTTTCTGCTCTACAATTATCTCCTTTACTTTTTGTAGATCAGGAATGATGAAGCGATAAATCATCCATGCATTGTTTACCTTATCTCTTCTCAGCTGATGCTCCAGATTGTAATGAAGAAACTGTAGTTTTTTCTTCGGCAGTACTCTTATGGAAGTTAAAAAAGTAGCTATGCTTAATACTCGGCTTGGGTCTTTGATTGTTCTTTTAAATATTTTTTTGCCGAAATAAGTTCTTGTCACAAAGCGATAGAAGAATGTCGGTTTCAAACCATCTGGTGCCAACAAAATTAATTTGCTTACTCGATCAGGTAAAGTTTGAAAAAGTACTAACGCAATTCTTCCACCCAAACTATAGCCAAGAATTTCATACTCCTCGGCAGGAAATTTTTCGAAAATAGCTTGGTGCAATTTTTTAAAATCATAGATTGTTAATCCCGCATCTACATGTTCCGCAGATGCGAAACTATTGCCATGGAAATAGAGGTTTACAGCTATTACAGTGTATCCAGGAAGTAATTCTGCTAATGGTTCAAACTCTTGTGCTTCATTGTCGAATCCATGAAAAGCGAGCAATTTTTTCGGACCATTTCCGTAAACAAAAAGCTCAATATTCGAATCGCCAAATTTAAGTAGATGCCGCACCTCGTAAATGTACGATTTATGCCACTATTTGGCTAAAAATTATCCTTATTTACTACCCAATACTTTATTGAACTAAACAAATTTTATACTCTTATTTTCTTAGGATAATATTAACACCTTGTCAATAATATTATTGAGGATTCCCCAAGTTAAAATGTAATTTTGCCTGACTTTTAAAAGCTCAGCTTTTCAAGGCTGCTCTGGTAAGTCTCTAACAATTATTTTCATCCTATATGCCAAGAGATAAATCCATAAAATCTGTCCTCATTATTGGTAGTGGTCCTATCGTCATTGGTCAAGCCTGCGAATTTGATTATGCCGGCTCTCAAGCAGCTCGCTCTCTTCGCGAAGAAGGAATCGAAGTTACTTTGATCAATTCTAATCCGGCAACAATCATGACGGATAAAGTGACGGCCGATAATATTTATTTATTACCACTTGTTAAAAAATCAATCGTCCAAATTCTAGAGAAGCATAAGATCGATGCTGTACTTCCTACTATGGGTGGACAAACAGCTTTGAACCTCGCCATTGAATGCGATAAAGCGGGGATCTGGGAAAAATATGGAGTGAGATTAATTGGTGTTGACATAGATGCCATCAATATGACGGAAGATCGGGAGAAATTTCGTGTACGTATGATCGAACTTGGCGCTGGAGTTTGTAAAGGTCGCACTGCTACTTCTTTCTTAGAAGGAAAAGAAATCGCTCAAGAAATCGGATTTCCATTGGTGATCCGTCCATCGTTTACACTCGGGGGAACTGGTGGTGGATTTGTTTATCATAAAGAAGAATTTGATGCTTTTCTAAATCGTGGACTACATGCGTCGCCAACACATCAAGTTTTGATCGAACAATCGATCATGGGCTGGAAGGAATTTGAATTGGAATTGCTTCGTGATGCAGCAGGAAATGTCATCATCATTTGCTCTATCGAAAATTTTGATCCGATGGGAATTCATACCGGCGATTCAATTACTGTTGCGCCTGCTATGACACTCTCCGATGTTACTTACCAGCGAATGCGTGACCTTGCAATCAAATGCATGAACGGCATAGGAAATTTCGCTGGTGGTTGTAATATTCAATTTTCTGTTAATCCTGATAATGAAGAAGACATCATCGTCATAGAAATTAATCCGCGTGTCTCCCGATCTTCGGCGCTCGCTTCTAAAGCAACTGGTTATCCCATTGCAAAGATTGCCACTAAACTGGCCATCGGATATCATCTCGATGAACTAAAAAATCAAATTACAAAAAGTACTTCTGCTTTCTTCGAACCTACTCTTGATTATGTAATCGTGAAAGTTCCTCGATGGAACTTCGATAAATTTCAAGGGACTGACCGTCATCTCGGACTACAAATGAAATCGGTGGGTGAGGCAATGGGAATTGGAAGAAGTTTTCAAGAAGCATTACAAAAAGCTTGTCAGTCGTTAGAGATAAAACGTAATGGACTTGGTGCCGATGGAAGAGAGATTCGTGAACAAGAAGAAATATTGGATAGTTTAGAACGGCCGCGGTGGAACAGATTGTTTCATATTTATGATGCCTTCAAATTAGGAATCCCTTTCAATACAATTCAAAAACTTACTAAAATCGATCCGTGGTTTCTTCGTCAAATTGAAGAACTCATTCAGCTCGAAAAAGAAATTGAAAAATATACTGTCGATTCCATCCCTCGTGATTTATTGATGGAAGCAAAGAAAAAAGGTTATGCCGATCGTCAAGTCGCTCATCTTCTTCGTTGCTTGGAAAGTCAGGTCTTTAAAAAACGTGGTGAACAAAATATACGAAGAGTTTGGAAAATGGTAGATACGTGTGCAGCAGAATTTGAAGCGCAGACTCCATACTACTACTCAACTTTCGATGAAGAAAATGAAAGTGTAAGGTCAGATAAAAAGAAAATTATCATTCTTGGTTCAGGACCCAATCGTATCGGTCAAGGAATCGAATTTGAT
>JANLRG010000471.1:0-3828 GCA_031361545.1 Bacteroidota bacterium | reverse complement strand
AGTCACGCCACCCCCTCAGTATTTAGACTTTGATTTGTGGCAGGGGCCTGCACCCCGCAAAGATTTTAAAGATAATTTAGTGCCTTATAATTGGCATTGGCGGTGGCATTGGGGAACAGGTGAAGCTTTGAACAACGGCACGCATGAATTGGATGTTATTCGTTGGGGCTTAGGTGTAGATTATCCTACGCAAGTTATTTCGGCGGGTGGACGTTACCATTTTCAAGATGATTGGGAAACGCCTGATACACAAACCATTACATATAATTTTGCCAATAATACGGGCTGCACGTGGGAAGGGCGTAGTTGCAACGGCTACAATTCAGAAGGCAGTGGACGCGGCGTTATTTTTTATGGTGACAAAGGCACTATTGTCTATCCGGGTGCTAACAGTTACAAGGTTTTTGACAGCGACAACAAATTAGTGTCTGAAGTAAAAGATGATACACCTTTTGACTCCAAAAATGCTGTAAGCCCCACGGAGCTTTTGGACGGTCAGCATCTGCTGAATTTTTGCGAAGCGATTCGTGGAAAAGAGAAAATCAATGCACCCATTTTGGAAGGGCATAAGTCAACCCTTTTACCTCAACTTGGCAATATTGCCTATCGAGCAGGGCGAAATCTGCGTTGTGACCCTACCAATGGGCATATTTTAAATGATAAAGAAGCCATGAAGCTCTGGTCGAGGGAGTATGCAAAAGGTTGGGAAATAAACATTTAATGACAGAATTATATTTTTATACATCCTTGTTGTTTAGTGAGTAGGCAGCTTTTCTTTGATTAGCTGCCTTTTTTTAAAATATTAGGCATTTGGCTTTATCAAGCAGACTTTACTGAGGAGTATGTCAAAAAGGGGGATATAAAAGATTTGTAATTCTAAATTAAAAAAAATGGAAAAACTAAAACACCTTTTATTCAGGTTTAAATGCACCTTCAATCTACAATTTGTGCGCATTTTATGGACACTATTTGTAATCATCCTACTTGCTACAAGTCTTGAAAATACTGTAAATGAAGATTGGACAGCCTATAACGGTGGCGATGATTGCAACCATTTTTCTACATTGGCAGAAATAAATACCAACAATGTTTCACAATTAAAATTGGCTTGGACGTATGCATCGGGTGGTGCAGATACCGTAAAAAACACAACCCAAATGCAATGTAATCCATTGATTATCAAGGGCATTATGTATGGTGTTTCAGCAGGTTCTCAAGCCTTTGCCGTGAATGCAGCAACAGGGCAGGAACTTTGGAAAACGAATTTGAAAGACACGACTTTCAATATGACAAGTCGGGGTGTGACCTATTGGACAGACGGTAAGGAAGCGCGTATTTTCTTTGCATTTGGTGCATTTTTATACGCCCTCGATGCACACACAGGCAAGCCAATAGCGTCTTTTGGTATCAATGGAAAAATTAATCTAATTGATGGCATACAACGCCCAGGTGCTGATGAATATGTGGTGTCAAATACCCCTGCGATGGTGTTCAAAAATACCTTAATTGTTGGTACACGCGTATCGGAAAGTGCTACGGCTTTGTTAGGTGATATTAGGGCATATAATGTGCAAACGGGGCGTAAAATTTGGACTTTTCACACCATCCCACGCCCCAATGAATATGGTTATAAAACTTGGGAGAAGCATAATTATCAAAATTTAGGCGGTGCTAACAATTGGATGGGCATGGCAGTTGACCAAAAAAGAGGCATCGTCTATGCACCGACAGGCTCGGCAGCGTTTGATTTTTACGGCGGCAATAGAAAAGGCGATAACCTATTTGCGAATTGTTTATTGGCTTTGGATGCAGAAACGGGTAAGCGGTTGTGGCATTTTCAAACGGTGCATCACGATATTTGGGATAGAGATATTCCTGCGCCGCCCAATTTGTTTACCATCACTCAAAATGAGCAAAAGATTGATGCGGTTTCCGTTTTAAGCAAGCAAGGTTTTACGTTTGTTTTTGATCGAGTAACGGGTAAACCCATTTTTCCAATTGAAGAACGACCTGTTCCGGCCTCGATGATTAAAGGTGAAAAAGCGGCTTTGACACAACCTTTTCCCGTACTGCCCGAGCCATTTACCCGACAAAGTTTTACAGAAAATGATGTTAATGATTTTGCATCTAATCGAGAGGATATCATTGCCCAAGTTCGAAAAGCCACGACAGGCAAACCCTTTACGCCATTGGGTCAAAATCGCACCATTTTCTTTCCCGGTACGGACGGGGGTGCACAATGGGGTGGGGCAGCGGTAGATGAAAATAGCATGATGTACGTCCCTGCAAAGGAAAATCCAGTATATAGTTCCTTGAATGAAGCACCGAAACCCCTCAGTAATAAGCAAATTTCAAGCGGAAAACAGCTATATATGACCTATTGCGGGGCATGTCATGGGGCAAATAGAGAGGGTAATGAAGGCGGTACAAGTCCTTCTTTACAAAAAATTGAAAGCAAATATGATGCTGCGGCACTGCGTCAGTTAATCGCTAAAGGTCGCGGTATGATGCCCGCTTTTACACACCTCAAAGAAGGAGAAGCGAAAGCGATTGTTCAATTTTTATTTGGACAGACGGCTTCGGTTCAAGTCAATATAAATAATAAATTGTCCACTTCTCTATATACTCATACAGGCTACAACCGTTGGTACGACAGCAACGGCTACCCCATCAGTCGCCCGCCGTGGGGAACACTGACGGCGATTGACATGAATACAGGCAAACGCCGTTGGCAAATTCCATTGGGTGAATATCCAGAATTAACGGCGAAAGGCATACCGATTACAGGAACGGATAATTATGGCAGTGCGGCAGTAACGGCAGGCGGTTTGTTGTTTATTGCAGCAACAAAAGACCAGCAATTTAGGGCAATTGACCGCCAAACAGGTAAGATTTTATGGCAAGTTGCGCTGCCTGCGGCGGGTTATGCATCTCCGAGTGTGTATGCTGTTAATAGTAAACAGTATGTCGTTATAGCTTGTGGTGGTGGGAAACTGAAAACAAAATCGGGCGACCGTTATTTGGCGTTTGCTTTACCCTAAATGATTTTTTTCAATAAACTAAGGGTGCTTGGTTTAAAATCGTCAAATACTGAGGGGTTAGGCTCTATTTCAAAAAAGTGGATGCGAACCGACATCCGCCAAAAGCAATCGAAGATTAATTAATCCTTCTTGATTAAGGGTTTACCTAAAAAGATTTTAAAATCTTCCTAAGACCACGCTTTGAAAACGGGATAAACCTTACTCACGGGTGTTTATCTCTTGGATGGGATTATCTATTTTTGAGATCAATCAACAAGTATATTATTAAAAAATAAAAAAAATGGTTGGATAATCTATTCGATTGCTGCTGCTCTTTTTTGGGGGATATGGTGTGTGGTGGCAAAATTCATTTCAGAAGACGTAACGCCTTACGTCAATCACTTTTTATTCACCATCGGCATGTTATTCACATTACCGATTGTTTTGCGGAAATTGCTAAAAGAAAACCCCCATCGTAAAGGCATCATTTGGGGACTTATCTCAGGAGTATTGGCAGTAACGGGCAATGTGGCTGTTTTTCAAGCCTTTTCAAGCGGGGGTTGGGCGGCAATTGTTATTCCTTTAACCAATTTATACCCTTTAGTCACCATTGTTATTGCTTTATTGGTGTTCAAAGAAAAACTCAATTGGCTCAATGGCGTGGGCATCTTTTTAGCTATTCCTGCGGTGATTATGCTATCAGGACAAACGCTTTTATTTGATGATCCAACGGCTTTTTTTAAGATAATCGGGCTGAATACATGGCTTCTTTTCTCTTTAGTTGCCTTATTTTTTTGGGGTGTTTTTA
>JANLRG010000462.1:0-1610 GCA_031361545.1 Bacteroidota bacterium | reverse complement strand
GTTCTTTTTGTGAGATGTTCGGTTCTTTTGCGCGGATGCTATTTTCGACTACTTGCCGAACGGTATTAATCATTTCAATACCCATCATGGCGCGTTCATGAGCGGTTTTGGCATAGATAATTGCTAATTGTTGAGCGTGGGCAGTGGCTGTTGTATCTGTCATGATTTATATTTTGATGTTAAATGTTTCTAAACGAAGTTTTTTACACCAATCCCGAATATAGGTTTTATCGGCGTCTTCATTTGTTAAAAGGTTTTCAATATCATCTATTTAATGTTAAAACTTTTACGCTTTTCAGCGGCGTAGGCGGTCAATTGCGAGGTTAATTCCTGCATAAAGATGGGATTGTCTTTCAATTCTGCCAATTTGTCGTCAATAATGTCTTTTTTGACTTCCTCGTTTTCGGTGAGTAGGTCGAGAATGTATTTTGTTGCTGTTTCGATGAGTGCCATAATCTGTAACTTTAGGTTTTAAGTTCCCTCAGTATTGAGGAGCATTTCTAAAAAATCATCCCCTGAAGTGATGTTGAAAGTAGGAAAAGGTAGCTCTTTTAATACGTTGAAATGATTGTCATTGGTCACTAAATACAAGGCATTCGAGGCAACGGCACAATCAGCAAACTTATCATCATCAGGGTCGGCTGCAATGAGCAACCAATCGTATCGTGGGTCAAATCGCATGACATAAGGTGATTTCATCAAAGTCTCAACAGTATTATTGGCAACTGTAGGTGACCAATGTTCCCCTATTTTTTCTTCGTATTCTTCTAAAATCGAATTGGAGACACACAGCGTTATTGTGCCATTGAGAATGGCTTGAAAAATAGGATGATGTTTAGATCGTCGAGAAATACTCACCAGCAAAACATTGGAATCAATGACGACACGCATAGTTTATCGTTTATAAGGTGTACGTTTATGCTCATTGAGCCATTCTGTCATAGTGTCTTGCGTGTATGCGCGTTCATCCCAAAGTTGGTCCGCTTCGTCCATCGCTTTTTGGGCAAAATAATTGGCAAGTAATACCTTGATATTGATTAAATCCTCAACACTGGGTTGTCGAGAAAAAGTATCCAACAATTCCAATTGCAGATTTGTCAAAGGTTGTCTAACGGCTGTTGTCATTTTCTATTATATTTTAAACAAAGCTAATCAAATTCTAACAAGGAACAAACTCTTTAGGGAATTTTTTCACTTCCTCGTTTTCGGTGATGATATTCAAAATGTAGGCTGAGGCTGTTTCAAAAAGTGCCATGTTTGTTTTGTTTTTAATGATGAAATGACTGTTTATACTGAGGGGAGGCTTTATTTGAATCAGGATTATTGGGATTTTTAAGGATTTAATAGGATTTTTGCTCTGCATGTCATCCTATTAAATCCTTAAAAATCCTATTCATCCTGATTTTAAAACCTACATTTCTGCCAACTTTTTCAATTTTACCGTTTGGGGATGCGTTGCCCCCAAGTTTTTAAGATAAATTTCATAAGCGGATTGAAGGAGATTTTGTGACTTTTTTGTATTACCCATCTTTTGATATACAAAAGCCAAATTAGCTTTACTAATTGCGATATTTGGATGTTCTTCTCCAAAGTTATTCAAATCATTATTT
>JANLRG010000450.1:0-1303 GCA_031361545.1 Bacteroidota bacterium | reverse complement strand
GCTGAAAGGAGATGTGACTGTGATGAAGTAAAACATTATGTTATTCAAAAAGACTTTTGAGCAAGGCAATAGCTGTTTTATTGATGTTGAAACCTTACAACCCAATGAAAACCAATGGGGCTTTTTGTAAAATATACAACGTGTATCTTCTACACAGTTTGATGAGATTTATGAATCAATCTCAAATTCAGTTCTACAAAATTCATCTCCTACACTTTCTACAATAGTGGATTTTGGGAAATTGGTTATTTCATTGAGCAATCATGTAAGGATGAATCGGAACAACATTCCTTTACTTCTGACAAATTTTCTGAAAGAAGAATTGAATTTCATCAATACGGAGTTCATTGTCAAAAAAAAAATGGGCAAAAACACTTTTGGGACGGAACGATATTTCAACTTTATAGAAGAAACACTCAATGAGGTTGTTATTCCAAGAGGATTTATAGGTCGATTACTTAGATATTGTAGAGAAAACAAAATCGAATTTGATTTTAAAGATGAAAGACGAAAATTGAAAGAAATACCCTTTTCATTCGATAGAATACTGAGGGGGTATCAGCAGCCTGTGATAGACAATGTTTCAAAGAAAGATTTGGGTGTTATATTCGCTCCACCGGGTTCGGGTAAAACAATCATGGGGCTTTATATTATTGCACAGAAAAAACAACCCGCCTTAATCATCACGCATCGCAAGCAAATAGCGGAACAATGGATTGAACGCATTGAAACATTTTTGGGTATTCCGCAAAGAGAAATTGGTCGGATTGGTCAAGGGAAAACCAAAATAGGTAAATAGGTGACGGTTGCCATGATTCAGAGTTTATCAAAAGAACTTGAAAAACCTGATTCAATCCATTTGCTTAATGCTTTCGGAACAATCATCGTAGATGAATGTCATCATATTCCTGCAGATATATTTAAAAACACAATAGCCAAACTGCAAACTTTCTATTTGTACGGTTTGACTGCAACGCCATTCAGAAAATACAATGAAGGGAAATTGATATTTATCCATTTAGGAGAAATCATTGCGGAAATAAAACCAGAGGAGATAAGCACGAACCAAAAACCTAAAATTATTATCCGAAATACAGAACTTGATGTACCCTTTAATTCAAAAACCGACAAGTTTGAAACACTTTCAAAGATTCTCATCCATGATTCTGCAAGGAATAAACTCATCCTTCAAGATGTAAAAACAGAGTTGGGTGCGGGCAAAAAGGTTGTGATTATAACAGAACGAAAAGAACACATTGATTCGCTTTATCAATATCTCAAACAATCGCATGAAACAATAACA
>JANLRG010000447.1:0-1450 GCA_031361545.1 Bacteroidota bacterium | reverse complement strand
TTGATACCCCTCAGTATTTTTCATCTGTACAATTTTCCCAACTTCAACTTATGACCGTGTTCAATGTGTTCTGAAAGTGCTTATCACCTTGTGCGTGGTAGGCACTTTTCTTTTTATTGATAAGTTCAAAATCAAGTAACCGTGTAGTTGATAGTCGATACTCTGTTACTTTTGCAATAAATCTCAAGGGTATAAATGCCTTTTTCCCAGAGACCAAATTCCTCAGCACCCCAGAGTCCGGTATATTGAGCTTGATCCCAACCTGTTTCTAACTTAAATTCTGCATTTTGTTTAGCCATAATGGGCTGTCCATCTGCCAAAATAAACCATTCGAGCGATATATCAAATGGCGCAGGTGTGATAGGAAACGTCATATCCAAAGCCCACCCGATGCACCGTGTTTTCTCTTTAGGAAAGGTAATTGTGTGAGTAAATTCTTCAGGAATATTATCAATGGCAGTTTCGAAAAGCTGTACGGGAAGGAAAACGATTTGTTTAGTCAAAAAATCTTCTTTCAATCGCCCAATAAAATCGAATAATGATGCCGAAATTTGGTTCTCTTCAAGGCGAATATCATCTTTTTCCATCGTGCCAGTTGTGATTCCTTTTTGCAATCGTTTGTATCGCGAGGACAGCATCACCACTTCCATTTCATTATCAGTACCATAGGTTTCAATAACCAATTGATCGAGGGCTTTATCAATTTCGCCTTCGGTAGCCAGGTGTTTTACATTCTCGTAATCTACTCTCATTTAGTTTTTCTTTAATTTTCTTTAAATTATGCTTCAACAAAGCTATTAATGTGCCTCGCAAATCTAATAAAATTTTGTAAAATAAAGAGATTTTTTAATCATCTGATACCCTTCAGTATATTTTGGATTTTGGATGTTGGGCATTAAACCTAACTCAATCGCCCTATTTTAATCAGCATTTCCATCCGGTTTTTGACGTGTAGTTTTTCATAGATGTTGTGGCAATGGGTTTTGACTGTTTCAAGGGTGATATACAGGTCTTTGGCTATTTCTTTTCCTTTTTTGCCTTGGCATAAAGTCTCTAATATTTCTTTTTCTCTTTCGGTGAGCAAGTGTTCGTAGGAGTTTGCGGTGTCTTGCATCGGTTTTTTGAATGATTCGAGGACTTTTCGGGCAATGCCTGCGCTCATAGGTGAGCCGCCGTTGTAAAGCTCGATGATAGCGTCCAAGATACGGGAATAGCCTGCATCTTTGAGTAAATAGCCGCTGGCACCCGATTCTAAAGCACTGAATATTTTGTCATCGTCTTCCAAAACGGTCAGCATCATAAACATGATTTTGGGGTATTGGCTCTTGACGCTCGCCATCACATCTATACCTGACAGCTCACCCATCAAATTAATATCTGTCAGCACCACATCGGGGCGTTCAAACGGCAGCTTTTTTATCGCCTCCTCGCCTTTAGCATAGGAGGTGAC
>JANLRG010000410.1:0-5088 GCA_031361545.1 Bacteroidota bacterium | reverse complement strand
CGTCACTTGTTAAGCTGTCACAAACCGATCCCGTCAATGGCCCTAATAGATAATTCGGATTATTCGGAAGGCCATGATACGTTCTTTTTCCTCCAAGATAAAAACTGAAAGGCTGATAATCGCACGCTGCACCAAGACTGTCGGGATAATTAATTACGGTTAAATTCTCATTTACATAATTTCGAATGCTGTCAGGGTAGGGATAAAAAGGGAATCCCCAATTGTAGTAACGGGAAAAATAGATTTTATTATCTGGTCCGCGCCGAACAGCTCCAGAAACTATAGGGTTATTAAATAAATCAAGCGTATCACAACTTAATTGTATATTCGATGCATTCAAGTCATACTGCAATAGATATGCTGTATCTGTATTGTAAATTGGAGCTGTGGAAATATAAAAAATATTTCCATTAGGAGAGTAAGCTCCTTCCCAAAAATATCTATTGTAATTCGAAGTTTGTTCAGGAAATATATCACGTGATAGAGTAATCGTCCCGCTGCAACGATCGAAATAATACTCAGACATGTAGCCCGCCTGGTTAATTAACATAAATTTTTCTCCCGAAGGATGCCAAATTATTTTTTGCAGGTCTGCGTCTCTTGCAGTCCCTAAATCCTGCACCAATGGCGTGTAAATGCTGTCACCTGTAACGAGATAGACAAAAAAACGATTAAGATGACTGACGGTTGTATGTGTGGAAAGTTTATTCATGACCCACCAGTCTCTGCCGTTCCCATGTTTTACAGCTGTCAAACAATCTCCACTATTGTTATTATTAATCTGAATATTTTGTGAAATCATAGCGCCTTGTCCACCATTAAGATTTAAATCGACAATAGAATAATAGCAACCACCATTATTTGCACCATCTTCACCCACACTAAAGAGATAATATTGATTAAAATATCCAGTTTTCGGCAAGATAATTAATTCATTATATCCATCATAACCTGTAATAGAATCGCAACCGGATATAATTTGGTTTTGTGAATTAAACAACCGCCCCGACCAATCATTATTGAGATAATGTAATGTGGCCGCGTATAGTTTAAGATTGCCAGACGAATCTGAAATGCTGACACAGCTTCCCCGGCCATCAATCGATGAACTAATTGGAACAGGGACGGCAATATTTCTAAAGTCGATTCCTGCCGAATCACCAAAGATCCAGATGCTATTCATGTCCTGAGCTAGAGCATTAAATAGAAAGGACATTAACAATAATATAATGAGTTGTATTTTCATTATAAAAGCGGAAATCACTTCCATCTTTTTATAGATCATGCAATAATAATCAATTTCTTCAAGCCAGGCAGTAAAACACGGGCACCTTATTCTTTAATAAGCTTGCCATATAAAATTTCCTTCTGAGTTTGAAGCGAAACCACATACATGCCTTTTGTAAATGAACTTACGTTCATTCCTATTGTTGCATAACCACCCGGATAAACTTCAAGCCGTTGTTCGTACACGCATTTACCTACGGAATTAAATACTTTAATGTCAGCAACTGTTCCTTTTAAATATTTTGAATTAATGTAAACAACATTTGAAGCCGGATTCGGACTAATTAATATTATTCCGTGTCTTTCATAAATTTCATTCGTAGCAGCTACAATGGTATCGCATAGTGAACCTGTTAATGGCCCAAGCGAATAGTTTGGATTGTTAGGCAAACCATGATACGTTCTTTTACCACCGAGATCAAAACTGAATGGCTGATAATCGCATGAAGAACCGAGACTATCCGGATTATTGATGACACTTAAATTTTCATTAACATAATTTCTAACACTGTCCGGATAAGGGTAATATGGAAAACCCCAATTATAATACCTACTAAAATAAATTTTATTATCTGGCCCAAGGCGAACAGCTCCAGATAAAACTGGATTAAAGAATCGATCAAGTGTATCGCAACTCAATGGTATATCCAAAGCATTTAAATCATATTGCAACAGATATAATGAATCAGTATTGTAAACTGGTGCAGTTGAAACATAAAAAATCTCATCACTCGGAGAATAAGACCCTTCCCAAAAATACCGATTATAATTAGATGTTTGTTCAGAAAAAATATTTCTGGCAAGTGTAATTGTTCCGGTACAACGGTCAAAATTAAATTCTGACATGTAACCTGCTGGGTTTATTAACATAAATTTCTCTCCAAGTGAAGTCCAGATAATTTTTTGAACATCTGCATCACTCGCTCCAAATAAATCCTGAACTTGCGGAGCATATACGCTATCTTCAGTGAAGTAATAAACATAAAAGCGGTTAAGATGACTACTTGTTGTATGCGTAGATAGTTTATTGATAACCCACCAGTCCCTTCCATTACCATGCTTGACCGCTGTTAAACAATCACCGCTTACTGCATTATTGATTTGTATGTTCTGTGCAAGCATTCCTCCTTGACCACTATTAAGACTTTTATCTACAATAGAATAATAGCAGCCGCCATTGTTTGTGCCATCTATTCCAACACTAAACAAATAATATTGATCAGACGTGCCTGGTTTTGGTAATATAATAAGTTCAGCATACCAATTCTGACCTGTAATGGAATCGCATCCTGGAACTATTTGATTATTGGAGTTGAATATTCGAGTATCCCAATCATTATTAAGATAGTGCAGCGTTGCTGCATATAGTTTAAGATTGCCGGACGAATCCGAAATGCTGACACAGCTTCCCCGGCTATCAATCGATGAACTAATCGGAATCGGAATGGCAGTATTTCTAAAGTCGATTCCAGCCGAATCACCAAAGATCCAGATGCTATTCATGTCCTGAGCTACTGCATTATACAGACAGGATACTAACAATAATATAATTAGAGATATTTTCATACAAAAAGGGGGGACTCAATGCCTCCCCCTATTATTAGGCTATGGAATAATTACCAATTTTTCAGATTTTCTTTCTGATACAGCTCTTTTGACTTTCGTATAATAAATACCTGCTTTAAGGTCGCTTGTATCGAACGAGATATATTTTTGTCCTTTAGGCAATAATATTTGCTTCAGCAAAGTACCATAACTGTTATATAGCAATAAATGCTCATCTTCTGAAAATGGAATTGATGAATAAAAAGTAACTGTCTTATTTGCCGGATTTGGATAAAATTTATCGAGAGAACTAATTGAAGCTAAACCGGTGTTTTCACGATACCTTCTTCTGAATTGAGGCAATGCATCGAAAACATCCTGATGCAGTAAAGTCCTGGCAAGATAAACCGCTTCACCGCCATAAAACGGATGTTGAAATGAAATATTTGTTATCAAAGCAATAGTGTCAGAGTCTGCATCCAAATTTGGATCATATCCATTTGCGAGAAGCGAACCCATAAAATAATTATTCTGGCTGATCACATCCGGTTGAACCATTTCCTGCAGCTTTTGAATTGCAGCTGCTTTATCGTCCTCTGAAAGAAAAGCTATTGCATCCTTAAACTTGCCAATATCCGTATTTTGATATTCGGCATATTTATTCTGATAAAATATATCCTGCGGACTTCCTAAATATAATATTGAATTATCCTGTTTAACATCCCTGTAAAATGCTTCTTTATCATTGTAAGAATATTCTAAAGAATCCCATTCTGAACCTGTCGAATCGCCAACTGCAGCACCGTATCTCTTATTCCTTTCCTCATCATCAATAGCAAATGCAGGAGGTGAACATCCAGCAATATAATTTGAAACATTATTTACAGTAAGGTAAAATGGTAAAATATTTGTCGGCTGTGGATCATCCGCAGCAGAGACGTATCCCCAATTAAAGAAACATGTTGGAGCAACTGTTCCATGCACATGGTCATCGTAATTATTATCCCACCAGTTATTCCAGGAATCTCCATTACTCCCATTCCATGTCCCCTGATCTGTCATCTTATTATTTACGCTTTTGTCGTCCAGATAAAATCCATAGAAACACGAGTGAAGTCCGTTACAAATGTATTTCGAACCGGAACAATCTTCGAAAACATTCATTCCTGCTGCCATTGAGTGTATTGAATTTCCCTTAATAATACAATCATAGCTTTTCCCTAATGCAATACCTTTCAACAGGTTTAATAAAGAAGCATCCGGACCTCCAGCAGGTGGATTCTGCCATTCGATATGATTTGAATAAACTTCATCACCCTTGGTGTTTTCCAGCCAGTCGAAGTAGCACTCAAAATGGTACTGACATCATACAAAGCTAAATGTGTTATATGATTTACTTTACAATAGTCTAACAGTGCTGTTTCTTTTGCAGCATTACCTAAAATGGTATTACTCGGATCTACCGTAGATGTACCCAAATAAAATTTAAAAAACTTATCAACATATACCCCCCGATCAGGATGAGGATCCTGTGCACTGCATATAATTGATGAAAATTGTAAGCCGAGTATTATAACAAAAAGATTAAGTGATTTTAAAAATCCTGTTTTCATGTGTGTGGGTTAAGTAACGATTATAGTTTATCTTTTTTAATGAATATTTTCCTTTTAGAAAAAACTCATGGAAGGAATAGATCCACTGTAAATGTAAAAATCAAAATGAAATTTGCAACTGAACTCAAAAAATAATTCACAGCTTCCGATCTGATTTTTGATATAATGCGGTTTTTACTTTTACTTGGCACTGAGGGTAAATTTGGCAAAAATGTCCTTGATAGAGTTCTGCGAAAGGTTGATAATAGGCTTGGCAGTTATATTATGAATAAGTACAAACTCCGCTCGGTTAAGAAATCTTTTGAAATGTTGCATAACATACAAAAGGTTAACCCGAATTTATTTGCCCATTGGAAATAGATTGAATAACAAGAGCCGTATGAAGGGAGATCCCCACGTACGGTTCTGTGAGAGGATTAGGCTGAAATGCTTTTTCCTACTCGACTGTTCAGTGAGGCGAAAGTACTTTTTTTAATGATCAACATTTAATTCCGAACGGCATTCTCTTTAGTGAGTGGTGAGTGGTAATTGGTGAGCCCCCCCGCAAAGGGAATGTTCAGTGAGGCGAAAGCACTTTTTAAATGATCAACATTTAATTCCGAACGGCATTCCGCTTTACTATGTGAGTCGTAATTTGAGAATC
>JANLRG010000396.1:0-1043 GCA_031361545.1 Bacteroidota bacterium | reverse complement strand
AAAAAACAATGGTTTGCGAAACCGGGCAATTTCATCGGTATCAATTTGTATGCGTTAACCAATGGGGGTTTTCCTGCTGCGGCTCGTGAATATGGAGAAGAAACGATTCAAGGTGTTAAAGCAGTTTGGCGCGTATTTTCTGTTTTTGCTTTTATCCCTGTTTTTTGGGCATTGTGGGATCAAAATCAATCAGAATGGGTATTGCAAGCCAAGAAAATGGATTTAAATTTCATGGGCATTACTTGGCAAGCCGAGCAAATTAGCTCTGTCAATGCTATTTTGATTTTAGCATTTATTCCATTGTTTTCATTTGGTATCTACCCAGGCTTGAAGAAATTAGGCATTAATGTAACGCCTTTACGCAAATTTGGCGCGGGCTTAGTCGTCACCGCTTTATCTTTTGTTATTATCTCTTTGATTCAAGAACGCATTGATGCGGGTGAAACACCGAATATCGCTTGGCAACTTTTAGCTTATGTCATCTTAACAGCTGGTGAAATCATGGTGTCCATTACGGGCTTAGAATATGCCTATACACAATCACCACCGAGCATGAAATCAACAATCATGGGTTGCTACTTACTTATGGTAACTTTAGGGAATGTATTGGTTTCTATGATTCAAAAAAATATAGAACATGGTGGAGCTTTCGCTCAATTCAAAGGAGCATCCTTCTTTTGGCTTTTCACAGGCATCTGTGCAGTGACGGCTGTTTTGTTCATGATTATTTCTCCGCGCATACAAGAGAAAAGTTATATTGGTGGTACAAATGTTTAGTAAAAGAAGTAGAGATATAATTTAACATCCTTATAAATTGATGATAAATACATGATTTTACTGAGGGGGAAATTTTGAGTAAAAAAAAGCTCAAAATTTCCCCCTTTTCTCTTTAAGATTGTTTGATAAAAACTAATTTTGAGCCGTTTTTAAAAGCTAAAGTTGAAATCAACATTATCCATTTTTTAAATAAAATCAATTATGAAATTTCCAAACGATTTGAAATACACCAAAGAACATGAGTGGATTCGTGTAGAAGGCGATGT